>CAZKDU010000010.1:0-21044 GCA_964551485.1 uncultured Burkholderiaceae bacterium | reverse complement strand
CTACCAGAACACCCCGAACGACGGCTGGGACTTCGACGGTGTGAACTAGTTCGTGACCTTCGATTCCAACGGCCAACGCCTGGGCGGCAAGGCAGACCGCAATGGCTTCTTCTACGTGAATGACGCCAAGACCGGCAAGCTGGTCAACGCCTTCCCGTTCGTGAAGAAGGTGACCTGGGCCACTGGCATCGACCTGAAGAGCGGCCGTCCGAACTACGTGCCTGACAACCGTCCTGGCGACCCGACCGCCTCTGCCGACGGCAAGAAGGGCAACGAGGTGTTCTCCGCACCGTCGTTCCTGGGTGGCAAGAACCAGATGCCCATGGCCTACAGCCCGAAGACGGGCATGTTCTACGTGCCGGCCAACGAATGGGGCATGGAAATCTGGAACGAACCCATCACCTACAAGAAGGGTGCTGCCTACCTAGGTGCTGGCTTCACCATCAAGACCATCAACGACGAGTACATCGGTGCCCTGCGCGCTGTCGATCCGAAGACCGGCAAGATTGCCTGGGAAGTCAAGAACGGTGCTCCTTTGTGGGGTGGCGTGATGACCACTGGTGGTGACCTGGTGTTCTGGGGCACGCCTGAAGGCTTCCTGAAGGCAGCCGATGCCAAGACCGGCAAGGTGGTCTGGGAATTCCAGACCGGCTCCGGCGTGGTGGCTCCCCCGGTGACCTGGGAAGAAGGTGGCGTCCAGTACGTGGCCGTCGTGTCCGGCTGGGGCGGCGCTGTGCCTCTGTGGGGCGGCGACGTGGCCAGCAAGGTGAACTACCTTGAGCAGGGCGGCTCCGTGTGGGTCTTCAAGCTCGCAGGCAAGTAAGCCGGCCCTGGCTCCCGCTGCAGAATGTCTCCTGACGACATTCTGCAGGGCGGGGGGCCTTGTGAGAAATTCCCAATTTCCACAGAACCCCATGCGGCTGCGCGCAGTCCATGGGGTTTTTTCATAAGATGAGGACCATGATGAATCTCAAATCTGCACTGCCCGGCCTGCTGGGTTTGATGCTGGGCTTGGCGGGTGCGGCGTCCGCCTGGGCTCAGGATGCTGGCAAGGAGCTTGCCAACAAGAACGGCTGCATGTCCTGCCATGACATCGGCACCAAGGTGATCGGCCCTTCCTTCATTCAGGTAGCCGAGAAGTACCGGGGCCAAAAGGATGCTGCTCAGGTGCTGGCGCAGAAGGTGCGTGAGGGCGGCAAAGGCAACTGGGGTCGCGTGCCCATGCCCCCGCACCCCCAGATCAAGGACGCTGAGCTGGCCAGCCTCATCACCTGGGTCTTGGCACAAAAATGACTGGCAAGCCTGCTCGACGGTGGCCACCGTCGAGCAGGCTTGGGCATTGGGTCAGAGCTGGTAGTCTGTCAACCGGTAGCTGACCTTGCCGCCACTCAGGAAGGCCGAGTCCGACGGCTCTTCGCGGTCGAACTGCACTAAACCCACGCCCCTGCAATACCACTCGGTGGTGAGGATGGGCTGGTCCGCAAACCCGACGGTGCCGTCTTTGAACACCTTGAAGCTGGCCGTGCCTTTGATGCGCAGGCACGGACTGAATGTCCCGGCGGGTACTTCAACCCGATCGGTGGTGGATTCGATGCGGTAGCGCATCAAGGCCTTGTGCCGGTACTTGAGTTCTCTGGGGAATTCCGCCTGCCGTTGCAACAGCAGGGGTGTGACCCAGTTGTCCCATTCTTCGCCCACTTGCAGATTGGCAGGCAGGATGCGCATGGGGCGTTCATCCATCACAGGCTGTTCCTCGATGTCGGTGCGTGAGGCCAGGCGAGCGATGCCCGAAGGGTCTTGGCGGATGTAGTACTCCACGCCCGAGGCACTGCGGCGCACAGTGACCTCTTTGTCCTGCAACAGAACTTCACGGTCGACCGACAGCGTGAGGCGGGTGTCCACCGGTGGGTTGGTCATGTCGGTCTGCAAGTCATAAGACCAACTGGCGCCGACGTTCAGCGGAAAATAGCTGTCGCCTTGTGGGGCCGATGTGCAGCTGCAGAGTAGGCCCGAGGTAACCAGCAACGCGGGCAGCAGTGACAGGGTTGGAAGCGGGGCTCGCACCTCATTTCTCCGGCAGTTGGGGGCGGGGCAGGTCGCTGATCTTGATGGTCAGTTTGTCGTTGCCCGGGGGACGCAGCCATGAGAAGCCCTTGGGTCCGGCCTTGGGTTCGGTGGTGCCCATTTGGGAGATGCCCTGTCGGCTTTTCTTCATGGCTTCACCAAACAGGCTGTGCAGGTCCTTGTCGTAGGGCAAACGGTAGCTGCGTGGCTCGGCAGCCGGGCGGTTGGCCTCCAGGGCGTTGACCCAGATGAAGATATTGCCCTTGCTCTCCCGCTCTTTGTTTGGCTCTTCGACCACCATGGCCAGCAGCACGAAGCGCTTGGGCAGGGCATCCTCGGCCGGCCAGCCCTGGCTGCCCAGCCAGCCATCGTAGGCGATGAAATAGAACACGGTCACCAGGGACACCAGGCCGATCTTCAGTGCGATGTGCCAGCGTGTCCAGACACACAGGCACAGCAACAGAAAAGCCAGCAGGGCGTAGGCCACGGAGAGAAGGAGCAGCGAGTGGTTCATAGTCCTGGGCGTTGCACGATGGCTTTGGGCAGGGTGTTGATGTCGGTCACGTTGCCTTGGCTGTCCAGGCTGAAACGGACCATGGTGCGTTCATCTCCCTTGGCCGGGATTTGAACGGTGGAGTAGTAAACGACGTCGGCCCGCGGGTTGACTTTGACCACACTGACGGTGACGTCCACGGGCTTGCCGTCCTTGGATTCGTAATAGTGGGCATTGACCACGTATTCCCCTGGCAGAAAACCACGCAAGGTGGCCATTTCCTGTCGGATGGGATTGGTGATGGCACGACCGTTCACAATGACGGTGTTGTTGCTGGAGCCACGGTCGTCCCGGTCCAGATGCATCAGTCCCACATCGCGTTGGCGGAACCACAGCAAGTTGCCGTTGGGGTCCTGAATCCAGGTATCCACGTCGTTCGGGCTGTTGTCGTTCCAGCCCAGTGTCACGATGAACTCAGCCTTGGCTGGAATGTCGCCGGATTTGCGTGCTTTGGGGTTGAAGGCCAGCATCGCGATGATGAAGCAAAACACGAAAGCGATGAGCATGTTGAACAACATGTCATAGAACGGATCCGCTTCGGCTTCACGAGGTCGTCGCTTGAGTGCCAAGGTGAGCTCGCTCAGTGCTTCGGTTCAAAGACCGAGACCAGGTCGGTTTCGGCCAGGGTCAATGCCTCTGCCACCAGAGTGTCGGCCATGCGGTCGAGTTTGGTCAGTTGCAGTCCCAGCAAGATGTTGCCGGCCAGACCCGTCATGGTGGTGAGCAAGGCAATGCCAAGTCCACCGGTCAGGTTCTTGAGCAGGGCCTGGGACTGGCTGGCATCGAAAGATTCCATGCTCCCGAGGTGCAAGGCCAAAATCGAAAACCCAATCACCTTGCCCAGCAGGCCAAGCTTCAGCTGAATGCCATTGACCCACCAGGCGGTTTCGTGGGAGCCGTGGGCTTTCTCGGCCAGCAGATCGGTCAGTTGGGCGTTGTCTCGCCAATGCAGAGGGCCTTTGGCAATCAGGTCTTTGAAATAGCCGTGGACCCAGGAGCGCTGCTTGTCAAGCATGAGGTTGGCGTAAAACGCCTGAGCTTCATCAGGCCTGTGCTGCAGCAGCGCTTTGGCTGCCTGAAGGTCTTGGTGTTGTTCCGACAGCACATAACTGCGCCGACCACACCACAGCGTGGCGATGACAAAAAGGACCAAGATGACCAAGGTCAGGAAAGTGGGGTCTGCAGCCACCAGCATGTGCCAGATGCCCAATCGCCACAACAGGTATGCTGCGAACAGCATCAAACCAAAAAAGGCCAGCCAGAGCACAAAGATCAGATGGTGCTGAATGGCGCGCTGGTCACTTTGCATGGCCGTGGGTTGTTGGGCAGGGCTGGCAATGGCCGATGCGCGCCAAAGGCGAAGGGCATTCATGGTGTGGGCCGCTGGATGTCTCTTGTTGGAATGATTTGTGGCCACTCACGCATGTACCACTATAACCATTATGCGGTGTCTTGAATGCGGTTGCCCTGTGTGGGCACATGCTGCAGTGCGGCATGGCATGGGCCGATGGAGCGTTACCGGTTGATGGACGCCCAAGTATCCACGGCATGGCCCACGGGGCATAGCCTTCTCAGGCGCCGCACCTGGCTGCAGGTGTTGATGGGCGGGCTGCTGGGAGCGTCTGCGACAGAAGGCGCTGTGCTGCAATCCACTCGGTTGGAGCCTGTAGCCGATGGTGTGTTTGTTCTCAAGGGGGTCAATCAGGAGCCTGGCCCGCTCAACCAGGGGCAGGTGATCAACACGGCGGTGGTCGTGTGTGGGCAGTCTTTGCTGGTGGTGGATCCGGGGCCTCATGCCAGGGCCGGGCGGCATCTGGCCGAACTCATTCAAGACAGCCTGCATTTGCCGGTGCGGTGGGTGGTCAATACCCATGCCCATCCTGAAAATGTCTTGGCTAATGCGGCCTTTGCAGGTCTACCGGTCTACGCGGGGCCCTGGACCACACGGTTGATGCGCGCGCGCTGCCAGGCCTGTCGGCGCCGCTTGACCCGCCTTTTGGGCGACATGGCCATGGAGGGGACCCGCATCGTGCTGCCCAATCGAGCGGTGCCTGTGGGTGATTGGGTGTTGGGTGGGCGTTTGTTGCACACCACCCTGTTCGAGCATGCCCACAGCCGTGAGGACCTTGTTCTGTGGGACCGTGCCACGGGGGCGTTGCTGGCTGGAGGTCTGGCCTATGCGGGGCGGATTCCAGAGATGGCCGAAGCGTCTGTGACCGGCTGGCTTCGTGCTTTGCAGGTGCTGCATGGCTGGCCGGTGGGGCCTGTGGTGTCGGCGGGAGTCGGGACGTTGACTGATACTGTCGAAGCCACCCAGGCTTATCTGCAGACTTTGCACCAGCAGGTATGGGCTGCCATCGAGGCGGGGCAAGACATGTCAGAAGCATCCCAGCGCATTCGCATGCCCGCCTGGTCTGCGTGGGCAGGCCATTCAGAACGCCAGGCCCTCAACGTGCAGAGGGCCTGGCGGGAGTTGGAGGCGCTGTGGTGGGAACGCGGTGGCTGACCACCCTCATGGGGCCACCCACCGTACCACGCAACCGGCGAATGGCGGCATCAGACGGACCGCCTTTTGCGACTGGATTGCAGATGTTCCAGTTTTCGATACAGGGTGTTCCGGGACACCCCCAGCGCACGGGCCGCTGATGACAGATTCCCATTGTGTTGTTCGAGAGCGGCGGCCATGGCGGCAATCTGCAACTCTTCAAGCTTCATGTCGGCTGACGCAGGCTTGGTGGGAACTGGTGAACTCGGCGCAATCATGTGCTCGGGGGCAGCACTTGTTGACTGTGCAAGGGTTGACGCACCGAACGGCTCCGCTTCCGCGCTGTGGGGGACAGCCAGGGGCTGCAAGTCTTCACGAATGTCTTCGGGCAAATGCTCGGTACGGATCACCTGGTCGTCGTCGGTCATGACGCACGCCGTGCGAATGGTGTTGGTCAACTGCCTGATGTTGCCGGGCCAGTGGTAGCCAGTGAAGGCGTTCATGACCTCTTCACTCATGGTGAATTTGCCATTCAACGAAGCGGACTGGTTGGCCAGCAGTTTGTGAATGAGCACCGGCAGATCGGAGCGTTTGCGCAACGCGGGCAGGCGGACCACCAAGCCGTTGAGGCGGTAGTACAGGTCGTCTCTGAACTCCCCTTTGGCAATCATGTCCTTGAGGTTGCGGTTGGTGGCACAGATCACCGCAATGTTGACCGGGATGGACTTGGTGCTGCCCAGTGGCGTGACGATCCGGTCTTGCAAGACGCGCAGCAGGCGGGCCTGCAGTGAAAGGGGCATGTCCCCAATTTCGTCCAGGAACAAGGTGCCGCCATTGGCTTGGAGGATCTTGCCAATGCCGCCTTTCTTGCGGGCGCCTGTGAATGCGCCTTCCTGGTAGCCGAACAGTTCGGACTCGATCAGGGTTTCGGGGATGGAGGCACAGTTGACTGCCACAAAGCTGCTCTGGCTGCGTTGTGAGTCGTTGTGAATGGCGTGCGCAAGCAGTTCTTTGCCGGTGCCGGTTTCTCCAAGAATCAGGATGGGAATGTCACGCCCTTTGACTTTGGAAACCATCTGGAGCACCTGGGCGATTTGCGGATCCCCAGTGTTCAAGCAATTCAGGGACGGCTGCAGGTAGTCGTTCTTGCTGGTGCTGATGGGTTCAGTGGCTTCGCTGGCTGGCGTTGCTTTGCCTGTCTCGGTGGCCATCGGGGTGGCTGCCGGGCTGTTCCAGCCCATGCTGGCAAACACCGATGACGGGGTACGGAACTCAGCTCGGGCACGGACCGTGACCCCGTTGCTCAGGTTCAGGCTGAGGAGGCCTGGATTGGCCGAACGGTAATGGTCCAGCAGGCTGGACATCGGCAGGCCAAACAACGAAGAGAAGGTGTGGGCCTGGAGCGATTTGATCGACAGCCCCAGCTGGAATTGGGCACTTCTGTTGGCTGACAGCAAACGACCTGTGGTGCTGAAAGCCACAATGCCTTCCACGATCGTGCCGATGAACTCAGCCCGGGAGTGGAAATGGATGCGTATGCCCTCGGGGAAGGCCTCCGAAAACAACTGGTTGCCAATCATTTGGGCCGACATGTTGACCAGCGCGAGTGTGTGGCGGTGAAAACCCCGGTGGTCGCCGCTGACATCAAGGGCCCCAATGGTCTGGCCATGCGGGTCAAAAATGGGGGCGCAGGAGCAAGTCAGGAAGTGGTTGGCACGCAGGTAGTGCTGGGAACCATGGACCACCGTTGGCCGGCTTTCAAAAAGTGCGGTGCCGACCGCATTCGTGCCCTTGCTCTGTTCCGACCAGGACACACCGGTGGCCAGGGCCACGCGGTCTGCCTTTTCCAGGAAATCGTCGTCCCCTAGGGTATGCAGGATCAAGCCCGATGAATCCGTGAGGATCACCATGTTGTGGGTGTTGGAGATCTGCTCGTATAGCGATTCCATCACAGGCAGGGCATGGGAGTAGAGGGCGCGGTTTCGTTCCAGCCGCTCGCCCAATTCATACTCGGAAATGCGTTCGAAATCCGGAACGTCTGCCTCATCCAGTCCAAAACTCGAACACCGCTGATGGGAGTTGGAAATCATGGATGGATCCATGAGGCCAGCCGGATCCGCTGGACCTAAGGGTCTCAGGTTGAACATGTCTCCTCCATAGAAAAACTGGAGTGTTGTTTAAAGTCACTTGACGGACGGAACCATTCTAGCAAGAGTGCCGTCAAAATGAACAACCGCTCAATTTTGTAGCAGACTGTTGATCGACGGTGGCGCAATGAGCGGGATGAATGCAGGTATGAATATTGCAGCCATCGTCGGCTCTGAGCCGTGTAGTTTGTATTAGGAGAAACATGAAGACTCGTTTGACTCGCATCGTGTGGGCCGCTGCTTGTGCTGCCGGTGCATTCTCGTTTGCCATCAGTGCCCATGCCCATGGTGATGTGACCCCTCAGGCTGTGGACACCAGCACGCTGCCCCAGCTGGGCAGTGGCTGGAAAGCCGAAAACCCGTACCGTAGCGGTCCGGCCACCAAGGAAGCCTTGCGCATTGGCACCTCGGCCTACAACCAGAACTGCGCACGCTGCCACGGCCTCGAGGCCATCTCTGGTGGCGTGGCCCCTGACCTGCGCAAGCTGGATGCAGACTGCATGGGCCTGGCCGATGCCGCCAAGAAGCAGGCTTGCTACAAGGAGATCGACGATTACTACGCCACCACGGTCCGTCGTGGTCGCACGCGCGACGGCCGTGTCTACATGCCTCCTTTCGAAGGCACGCTGAGCCAAGAGGCGATCTGGTCGATCAAGACCTACCTGGAGTCGCGTCGCACCAAGTAAGCTCTTTGCTTGCGACCGCCTGCAATGGCGCACTCGGTCACGAGTGCGCCATTGTGCATCTGAGAACCCGATCAGGAGACAAAACATGCATTCATTCACCCGTCGTCGTTTTGCCCAAGCCATGGGGGCTGCGGCATTGACCGGCCCGGCTTGGGCGCAACAAGCCAATGACCTGGAGAAAATCCGCGCCGGTGGCGTTCTCAAGGTGGCCGTCTACAAGGATTTCAACCCGTTTTCCTATGGGTCGGCCGAAGCGTTCAAGGGCGTGGATGTGGCGCTGGCCGAGGCATTGGCCAAAGAGCTGGGTTTGAAGCTGTCGCTGTTGCCTTTTGATTCGGGTGAGAACATGTCCGACGACTTGCGCAACATGGTCTGGAAGGGTCACTACCTGGGTTATGGCCCGGCCCACGTGATGCTGCATGTGCCTGTGGACCGCTATTTCATGAGGGAAAACAAGCAGGCGCTGATTTTTGCACCGTACTACCGAGAAACGGTGGTCCTGGCCCACCGCAAGAAAGCGTTGCCCAAGGTGGAGCGAGTGGACGATCTGCTTGGGCATACCCTGGCCGTGGAGCGGGGGACGGCAGCCGCCAGTGCCATGCTCGGTGCTTTGGGTGGGCAGTTGAAAGACAAGGTGCACATTGCTAACACGGCCCAGGAAGCAGCCGAGTCGCTGCTCGACGGGCGAGTGGACGCGGTGTATGCCACGCGTGCGCAGATTGAGTCGGTCATCCATGCGTCCAATGCGCCGGGCAAGACCGATGTGCAGATCACGACCCTGACATTGAACGGGGTGCCTGCGGCAGGCTGGCCGGTGGGCATGGCCGTCAAGGCCGAGGCCACCGAACTGTCAAAAGCGCTGGAGGTGGCCCTGGTGGCGCTGTCCAGCAAGGGCAGCCTGAAGGCCATCTTTGAACAAGAAGGCGTCAGCCTGACGGCGGTCTGATGGCCTGGGGTGTGCATGGCCGGCGGGCTTCAGGGGTGCACATCGCCCCGCGCACTTCTCCGCCACAGGGGCTGAGGCTGGCTGGTTTGATCGGGGTGGGGCTGGCAAATGGTCTCGCTTGGGGGCAAGGCGCCGAGCCTGTCCAAGGGGATGGGGCCGACGGCACGTTGGCGCCTGTGGTGATCAGTGTCACGCGCAGTGAACGCTCCAGTTTTGATCTGCCGGCGTCGGTCGATGTGGTCGGTCAGGACCAGATCCGTGCGGGCCGCCTGCAAGTCAACCTGTCTGAAACACTGGGCAGCGTGCCAGGGCTGGTGGCGCAAAACCGCCAAAACTACGCACAGGATGTGCAGATTTCTTCACGCGGGTACGGTGCGCGTGCCAGTTTCGGAGTGCGGGGGCTGCGTCTGTACGCCGATGGCATTCCGGCCACCCAGCCCGATGGTCAAGGCCAGGTGTCCCATTTTGATTTGGCTTCCGCCACCCGTATTGAGGTACTGCGTGGGCCGTTTTCGGCGTTGTATGGAAACTCCTCTGGTGGAGTGATCAGTATTTTTACCGAGGATGGTGGGCCTGACACGCGCGTCGATGTGTCCAGTGTCTGGGGCAGTGATGGCGTGCGTCGCCTGGGCCTCAAGGCATCGGGGCAGGTTGGGCAACTCAGTTATGTGCTGAGCGCCAGCCAATTTGAGACCAACGGCTTTCGCGACCACAGCGCCGCAGAGCGGGGTGCATTCAACGGCAAACTCAAGTACGCATTGAATGACGACAGCCGGCTGACCCTGGTGTTCAACAGTGTGCGCATGCCCGACGTGCAAGACCCGCTGGGGCTGTCGCGAGCGGAGTTTGAGGCCAATCCACGCCAAGCCACAGCCACGGCCTACCAGTTCAATACACGCAAGTCGGTGCAGCAAGACCAAGTGGGGCTCACATGGGACCATCGGTTTTCGGCCCAGCATGCGCTCCAGTTGACGGCCTACACCGGCAGCCGGGCCACCACCCAGTTTCAGGCTATCCCGGTGGCCACCCAAACTCCACCCACCCACCCGGGCGGCGTGATCGACCTGAACCGGGACTACGTCGGCTTGGATGCCCGCTGGACTGTACGCGGCAAGCTGGTAGGCATGCCCGCGAACCTGATTCTGGGGATGTCCGACGAGCGCCTGAAAGAGCAGCGACGAGGTTTCCAGAACTTTGTGGGCACGACCACGGGCGTGCTGGGCGCATTGAGACGCAACGAAGAGAACCGGGTGCGCAGCTTTGACCAGTATGCGCAAGGCGAGTGGCTGTTCGCCGAGCGTTGGACTGCGCTGGCGGGGGTTCGCCATTCCGAGGTGACGTTTGACTCCAGCGACCGTTACCTGGTGAATGGCGACGACAGTGGCGGGACCCGTTACCAGGCCACCAACCCGGTGCTGGGGCTGACCTTTCACTTGAGCGACAGCAGCAACCTCTACGCCACGGTCGGGCGAGGGTTTGAAACCCCGACGCTGAATGAGCTGGCTTACCGTCCTTCTGGTGGCAGTGGCCTGAACCTGGGCTTGCAGGCGGCCACCAGCCGGCAGTGGGAACTGGGCATCAAGTCGCTTGTGGCTCCAGGGTGGCGGTTGAATGCGGCTTATTTTGACGCTGAGACCGCCAACGAGATCGTGGTGCAGACCAATGCGGGGGGGCGCACCACGTTTCAGAATGCCGGCCGCACCCAGCGGCGTGGCCTGGAGCTCAGTCTGCATGGGGCGCTGAGTTCGGCGGTGCAACTGTCGCTGGCCGCCACGTCTTTGGAGGCGGTGTATGCGGACGGCTTCAAGACCTGCACCGCAGCACCGTGCAGCACGCCCAATGTCACTGTCAACCCTGGCAACCGAATTCCGGGCATTCCTCGCACCAGCCTGTACGCCGAGTTGTCCTGGCGCAAGCCCCAATGGTCGGGCTTTGAAGCGGCATTGGAATGGCGCCATGTGTCGCGGGTGTATGTAGACGACCGCAACACCGACAGTGCGCCCGCCTACTCGGTGGCCAACCTGCGCCTTGCCTGGGCCCAGCCCATGGGGGCCTGGGTGCTCAAGGAGTTCCTGCGAATCGACAACCTGACCGACCGGCGTTACGCCGGCTCGGTCATCGTGAACGAAGCCAACGCCCGATTTTTCGAACCTGCACCTGGGCGGAACTGGCTGCTGGGCGTGAGCGCAAGCTACAAGTTCTGAGCAACACCCCCTTCGCCCATGCCATGCAATTCTGGGACACATGCGCCAGCGGCGCACAGTGCCCAGAATGCTGGTGCTGCTTCAGTTTGAATTCATCTCCTTGCAAGGTGCGGCTGATCGGTTCGATTGATCGGGCAATTGCTGCTATTTTCGAGATTTTGGGCCTCTCCGCAAATTGGATGCACGCTGAATGCAGGTTGACAAGAGTTGGCATGCCAATTGCGCTAATAAGAAAGTGCTGCTATTCGGCACGTCATCAGTACTTTTAGATATGAAGGAGATTGCATATGAACATGGCTGAAATTGCCAACCTGGGCATCGCCAATCCGTACAAGAAGCAGTACGGCAACTACATCGGTGGTCAGTGGGTGGCACCGATCGATGGTCAGTACTTCGACAACCTGACCCCGATCACCGGCGCCAATTTCACTTCGATTCCGCGCTCCAACGAAAAGGACATCAACGCTGCCCTCGACGCGGCCCACAAGGCCAAGGCCGCCTGGGGCAAGACCTCGTCCACCGAGCGCGCCAACATCCTGAACAAGATGGCCGACCGCATGGAGGCCAATCTGCTGACCATCGCCGTGGCCGAAACCATCGACAACGGCAAACCGCTGCGTGAAACCATGGCTGCCGACATCCCGTTGGCCATTGACCACTTCCGCTACTTCGCGGGTTGCATCCGTGCCCAGGAAGGCACGATCGCCGAAATCGACCATGACACCATGGCCTACCACTTCCACGAGCCCCTGGGCGTCGTGGGCCAGATCATCCCCTGGAACTTCCCGATCCTGATGGCGGTGTGGAAGCTGGCCCCGGCCCTGGCTGCCGGCAACTGCGTGGTGCTCAAGCCCGCTGAGCAAACCCCAGCCTCCATCTTGGTCCTGCTCGAGATCATCGGCGACCTGCTGCCTCCTGGCGTGCTGAACGTGGTCAACGGTTTTGGTCTGGAAGCAGGCAAGCCGCTGGCCTCCAGCCCGCGCATTGCCAAGATCGCCTTCACCGGCGAGACCACCACCGGTCGCCTGATCATGCAATACGCCAGCCAGAACATCATTCCGGTGACCCTGGAGCTTGGCGGCAAGAGCCCCAACATCTTCTTCGAAGACGTGATGTCGGCCGACGACGCGTTCTTCGACAAGGCGCTCGAAGGTTTCGCCATGTTCGCGCTGAACCAGGGTGAGGTCTGCACCTGCCACAGCCGCGTGCTGATCCAGGAATCGATCTATGACCGCTTCATCGAGCGTGCACTCAAGCGCGTGGACGCCATCAAGCAAGGCCACCCGCTGGACAAGGGCACCATGATTGGTGCCCAGGCTTCGCAAGAGCAGCTGGAAAAGATCCTGTCCTACATCGACCTGGGTAAGCAGGAAGGTGCCCAGTGCCTGATCGGTGGTGAACGCAACGTGCAAGGTGGCGACCTGGCGGGTGGCTACTACATCAAGCCCACCGTGTTCAAGGGCCACAACAAGATGCGCATCTTCCAAGAGGAAATTTTCGGCCCGGTGGTGTCCGTGACCACCTTCAAGACCGAAGACGAAGCCCTGGAGATCGCCAACGACACGCTGTACGGCCTGGGGGCGGGTGTGTGGAGCCGTGACGGCGCGCGCGCCTTCCGCATGGGCAAGGGCATCCAAGCCGGTCGCGGTTGGACCAACTGCTACCACGCCTATCCGGCCCATGCAGCCTTCGGTGGCTACAAGCAGTCGGGCATCGGCCGCGAAACCCACAAGATGATGCTGGACCACTACCAGCAGACCAAGAACCTGCTGGTCAGCTACAGCCCGAATGCGCTGGGCTTCTTCTGAAGCCGGTCTGATGATGGCGTGAAGACACCATGACCGCTTCTTCCGAAGCCCTTCAGTCATCGTCAGCCCGGGTGGTCAGCCGCGTGTCGGTCACCCCTGCTGCGCAGGCGCTCATTGAGCGCTTGCGCAGCCAGCACGGTGAACTGATGTTCCATCAGTCCGGAGGCTGCTGTGATGGCAGTGCGCCCATGTGCTACCCGGCGGGCGAATTCATGCTCGGCGATTCGGATGTGTGCCTGGGCGAAATCGCCGGCGTGCCATTCCACATGAGCCGTTCCCAATTCGCCTACTGGGAGCACACCCACCTCATCATTGATGCCATCCCGGGAACCGGGGGCATGTTCTCGCTCGAGCGCCCAACAGGCTTGCGTTTTTTGACGCGTTCGCGCTTGTACGATGACGAGGAGTGGAAGGTTCTGGAGGCCCAGGGCCCTTTGGCCTGAGTCAGCCGAAATCCTTTCCGTGCTGTCCCGCAAGCCTGGCATTGCGCCACTTGCGGGATTTTTTATGGGTGACGCTGCCGTTCAACAAGGGCGCCGTGGTGTCGGACGGACTGGACGGACTTAGGCAGAGAAGAGGGCTGCGTGGGAACTGTGCCAGTGTGAGGCATCAGGCCTTCGGTGTGGGACGACACAAAAGAGAGGGCACATTGGCATGATGGAAGGCGCATCACACGAGGTGAAACCGATGCGGGCACAAAAAAGCGACCGACCGCCCCCATAGCAGCCGGTCGCAAACCCTTGAAGAAAAACGATCGTTGTTGGTCTATCAGAAGAAGAAGATGCCGCCCAGAGCGAAGCTGTTTTGCTTGGCCGTGGCGCCGCTGAAGCCCTTCGACTTGGTTTGACCCACTTCGCCGACCAGGGTGATGCTCTTGGTCAGGCTGTAGTAGACGCCACCGGTCACGTTCTCGTTGGAGCGCAGGTCAAAGAAAGTGCCGGCAACTGCGGGATTCGCAGCTGGGCTGTCATTCTTGCTCTTGCCATAGCCCAGGCCCAGCTTGATCTTCTCGGCAGCTTGCACGGTGCCTTGGATCAGAAGGTTTTTGCCCTTCACGTTGCCTTGGTCGCCATCGGCCAGGATGCCAACGCCTTTGCCGCCTTGGTAGTTAGCCACCAGGCTGAATGGACCGCTACTGAAGGAGCCGCCGACTTCGCCAGCGCTCATGGTGTAGCCGCCAGTGCCATCAAACTTTTGGGTCTTGGCTGCCACCCAGGCCTTGAAGCCTTGACCACCGAAGGTGGCGCGGGCTTGGAACTGGGGGTTGTCCTTGTTGGCGGTGGCGAGGTTGTTGGTCGGGCTCATCAGAGCCAGGTCCAGGCCGAAACCACCCATGTTGGGGGTGGAGTACACGGCTTGGCCGTAGGTGCCAACGTAGGTGTAGCCGGAGCCGATGTGGCCCAGGGACACGCGGCCGTTCTGGGTGGCGTTGGTGGCAGCGCCCACGCCAATGATGGTCATGTCGTTGATGATGGGCAGGAAGCCGAAGATGCCGTAGTCGCGACCCAGCTTGATCGTGCCCATTTCGCCGTTGCCGAACGTCAGGTAAGCCTGACGAACGTCCACTGCGCTGTTGGCAGCAATCGAGCTGTTGGTAGCGGCAGCCACACCGATGCCCACGTTGGCGGACACATCAAAGCCACCTTGCTTGGACTTGGCACCCACGGAGAGGTAGGAGGGCAGCAGACCGTTGCCGATCACGGTGCTCTTTTGCTTGCCACCGCAGGCCAGGGTTGCATCGCCCAGGGCGGTACCGGTCACGGTGCCGGCGGGCTGCTTGCAATCGCTGTAGGTGTAGAAGGCGTTGACGTTGCCGCCGACAGACAGCGTCCAGTCACCGGCCTGGATGTCAACGGCGTGGGCTGCGGGGAGGGCGGCGGCTGCAAGTGCTGCGGCTGCAATGTATTTCTTTTCCATCTATGTCTCCGTGTAGATAAATAACGTAGTACGTGATTTGCCGGTCGATTGTTCCGGCGGCGTCTTTGCCGCAAGTACCGTGCCTGCCTCGGGGACCACTGAAAAGACCAGTCAGACCCATGCATGTGCTCCAAACACTCACAAAGGAGTTCAGAAACGGAGCAATTTGCTCTTTGGAGCACCGATGGGGGCCACTGTGTCGGAGCTTGGTCGCCAGGGCATGGCGCCGACTGTCACGCGGCGGCACACATCGTCGGAGGGGGATGAAAAGGCAAAGTGTTCCAGTTCGATGCAGCCCCTGTGCAGTGGGCTCGTCGGGGTGTGTGCTGCCAACGTGGATCAAGGGTTAACCCCTGGTTGAGGATCGGGTGCGACACCCGACATCAGGGTAAACATCCGGTGGCCGGATGTTTGCATGGGTCACTGGATGCGCCTCAAAACCTATTTGACTTCACGAATTGCACTGGTCACCGCAGTGTGTGCCTTGCTGTTCATTGGCATCGCCCTGGCCCAGGCGCTGCACGACATCCGACAGGAAAGCCGGGGTGCACGCCAGATGCAGATGCTCACGGCGGCACTGCTGCGTTTGCAGACGGCCGAATCGGCCGAACTGCCTGCTGTCCTGCGCGACATTCGTCAATTGGCCGAAGAAGAAGGCCTGCGCCATGTGCAGTTTGAGCTGCAGGACCAGCGTGGCCAACCTGTTGCTCAGTCGAGCCTGGGGCCTGGAGCCGGGCCCGTCGTGCGGTGGATGGGGGAGTGGCTGGCGCGCATCAATGAGCGGGCAGTGGCCAGCATGGAGCCGCTGGAGTGGAAACTCACGCGGCGCGATGGGCAGCAATGGCATGCGTTCCTGCGGCCCAATCTCACCAGCGAGCAAGAAGAGGCGGCCGAGAACCTGTTGACGCTGGTGGCCATGCTGCTGGCCCTGGTTGCGGCCCTGATGGTGGGCGTCAGTCTGGCCCTGCGGCAGGCCTTGCGCCCCGTGTCGCAGATTCTGGGTGGCCTGGGGCAGCTTGGGCAACGCAACTACGCCATGCGCCTGGGGGCGTCGCCGATCGACGAAATCCAGGTGGTGAACCAGGCCGTGAACCAGCTGGCCGAGTCGCTCAAGGAGCTGGAGTCCTCGCGCCGCACGCTGAGCATGAAGGTGCTGAGCCTGCAAGAGGAGGAGCGCGTGCGCCTGGCGCGCGAGCTGCATGATGAACTCGGTCAGAAACTCACGGTGATCCGGCTCAACACCGGCTACCTGCAAAAAGCCTCGGGGCTGAACAACGAAGGCCAGGGTGCCCTGCTGGACATTGCCCAGGCCACCGCCAGCATTCAGCAGGAGGTGCGTGACCTGCTGCACCGCCTGCGTCCCCAGGGTCTGACCCATGAATTGGACACACGTGAGTTCGAGCGGCTGGTCCACGGCCTGGTGAGCGGCTGGCAGCAGGTGCCCGGCCAGACGACCCGCTTTGGCCTGTCCATGGAGCTGGGCCAGACCCGGCTGGACGAGAACATCTTGCTGGCCCTGTACCGCCTGACCCAGGAAGCCCTGACCAATGTGGCCAAGCACGCCAAGGCCTCCGAGGTGGTAGTGTCCATGGCCCTCACAGGCAGCGTGCTGACCTGGCAGGTGCGCGACGATGGGGTCGGGTTTGTGGCCACGCCCCATGCCCTGGTGGCGGGCAACGGCCTGGGGGGCATGCAGGAGCGGGTCTGGTCCCTGGGGGGCAGTTTCCAGATCGACAGCAACCGTGGCCGTGGTGTGGTGTTGTCGGCAGAAATTCCGCTGCATGTGTCCGTGCCAGCCGGGGCGTTGCCGGTGGCCGTGCCCGCAGTGGCGGCCGATGCCTTGCCCCAGCCTGCGCCAGTGGTGTCGCGCCAACGGCCAGGCCCGCTGGCCACGGTGTTGTCGCACTGAGTGACCAGCAGGTTGCGGCGGGCCGGTGATGGCCCGGCTCAGCCGGCTTCGCCGGCCAGCCAGGCCAGTTCTTCGGCGGTGAACCCAGCCTGCTCGCGCGCGGCCAGGTTGTACGGGGGGCGCAGGCGCGGAGGCTGGTAGCGGGCCACCAGCTCGGCGTAGAGCGGCACCGGGTCCAGGCCGCGCTGCGCGCACAGCCAGCGGTACCAGCGGTTGCCAATGGCCACATGGCCCACCTCGTCGTGCAGGATGGTGTCAAGGATGCGCGCCGCATCCAGGGCCTCTGGGGTGGCGGCCCTGCGCAGCTTGGCCTGGATCAGCGGCGTGGCGTCCAGGCCGCGGGCCTCCAGCGTGCGTGGCACCAGGGCCATGCGGGCCACGGGGTCGTGGCGCGTGCGTTCGCACATCAGCCACAGGCCGTCGTGGGCGGGGAAGTCGCCATAGTCGCGGCCCAGCCCGTGCAGGTGCGTGCGCAGCAGGCTGAAATGCGTGGCTTCCTCGGCTGCCACACGCAGCCAGTCCAGGTGGTAGTCGTGCGGCATGCCGTCAAAGCGCCAGGCCGCGTCCAGCGCCAGGTTGATGGCATTGAACTCGATGTGGGCAATGGCATGCACCAGGGCGGCGTGGCCTTCGGCCGTGAAGGGCGAGCGCGTGGGCACCTCGGTGGCTGTGACCAGCGCGGGCCGGGTCGGCCGCCCCGGCAGCTGGACAGGGGGTGGCAGCAGGGTGTCTGCTATGAATAACATAGCGCGCCGAGCCCACAGGTCAAGGGCCAGGGTCACTTTTTGTTCAGGGTCTGGCTCGGCCAGGGCCGCCAGCGCACAGGCACGAAGCTCCATCCCTACAATTCTAGGCAAGACGCAGCAGCAGGAGACCCATGGCAATCTACGAACTTGACGGGGCAGCCCCCCAGGTGGCGCCCAGCGCCTGGGTCGCCGACAGCGCCCAGGTGATGGGCCAGGTGACGCTGGCCGAAGACGCCAGCGTGTGGTTTGGCACGGTGGTGCGTGGCGACACCGAGACCATTCACATCGGCCGCGGCAGCAACATCCAGGACGCCAGCGTGTTGCATGCCGATGTGGGCAAGCCGCTCACCGTGGGCGAGTTCGTCACGGTGGGGCACCAGGTCATGCTGCACGGCTGCCACATTGGTGACGGCTCGCTGATCGGCATTGGCGCGGTGGTGCTCAACGGCGCCCGCATCGGCCGGCACTGCCTGGTGGGTGCGGGCTCTCTGGTCACTGAGGGCAAGGAGTTTCCCGACGGCTCGCTGATCATGGGCAGCCCGGCGCGCGTGGTGCGCCCGCTCACGACCGAGCAGATCGAGGGGCTGCGCCAGAGCGCGCGCCACTACATCGACAACGCCCAGCGCTTTCGCACCGGCCTGCGCCGGCTGGGTTGATCCCATTCAAGGTTTTTTGCGTGTCCGAACTTCACAAATTCATCTTCGACGGCCTGCCGGTGCGTGGCATGCTGGTGCGCCTGACCGACGCCTGGCAGGAGCTGCTGCAGCGCCGCGCCGGCAATGAGGCCGGCAGCTACCCGGCCCCGGTGCGTGCCCTGCTCGGCGAAATGGCCGCTGCCGGCGTGCTGATGCAGTCCAACATCAAGTTCAACGGGGCCCTGGTGCTGCAGATCTTCGGCGACGGCCCGGTCAAGGTGGCCGTGGCCGAGGTGCAGCCCGACCTGAGCCTGCGCGCCACCGCCTCGGTGGTCGGCCCGGTGGCCGAGGGCGCGCCGCTCAGTGCCCTGGTCAACGTGGGCAACCAGGGCCGCTGCGCGATCACGCTCGACCCCAAGGACCGGCTGCCGGGGCAGCAGCCCTACCAGGGCGTGGTGCCGCTGTTCGGCGACCGGCGCGAGAAGCTCGAGCAGCTCGGCGAGGTGCTCGAGCACTACATGCTGCAGAGCGAGCAGCTCGACACGCGGCTGGTGCTGGCCGCCAACGACGAGGTCGCCGCCGGCCTGCTGATCCAGCGCCTGCCGGTCGAAGGCGAGGGCAACCTGGCGGGCCAGTCCCGCGCCAACGAGGACGACATCGGCCTCAACGAGCACTACAACCGCATCGCCGTGCTGGCCGCCAGCCTGCAGCGCGAGGAACTGCTGAGCCTGGACGCCGACACCATTCTGCACCGCTTGTTCTGGGAAGAGCGCCTCACCCGCTACCAGCCACTGCGCCCGCGCTTTGCCTGCAACTGCAGCCGCGAGCGCGTGGGCAACATGATCCGCAACCTCGGCGTCGAAGAAGTGGAAAGCATCCTGGCCGAGCGCGGCGAGGTGGACGTGGGCTGCGACTTCTGCGGCCGCCACTACCGCTTCGACCCGGTCGATGCGGCCCAGCTCTTCAGGCAGGGGAACGACCAGCCGCCCTCGAGCGAAGCAGTGCAGTGAAGAGCCGGTGCTCGCAGTCCGGGTCGCTGCAGGCCTCGCAGCGCCACACGGCCTGCGACACAGCGAGGGGCGGTACCGCCTCGGGGGGCAGGCCGAGCGGGCCGGCCAGGGCCTGCAAGGCCTGCTGCAGCCGCTGCCTGGTCTGGCCATACAGCACCTGATGGGCCACCCTCGCTTGCTGCAGCCAGTGGCGGAGCAGGCGGTCCAGGCGCTGGTCGTCTGCAGTGACCTCGGTCGGCCCATCCAGGCCCATCAGCAGCACCGCGGTGGCGCTGTGCAGGGCGTGCCTGAGGGCCTCAGGCAGTTCGGCCTCGGGCAAGCCTGGCTGGGCTGCCTGGGCGCATTGTGTGGCCTTGGCCAGGGCCAGCCAGTACTGGCCATTGTCGAGGGCCAGTGCCCAGGGTGCAGGGACCAGGGACGTGGCGGGGGCGGCAGAGGCCGGGGTGCCGGGTGGCGGCGCGGTGCGCACGGCACCCACCCACGGCCGCAAGCGTGCTGCGAGCGCCTGAGCCAGTGCCGCGGTGTCACGGCCTGTGGCGCCCAGCAACAGCACGCACCGAAGGCCACCCGCGGTGGCGTCAGGCATAGGCCAGTACCATGCGTGTGGCCAGCACGATCAGCAGGCCGGCGAACACTCGCTTGAGCGTGACCACCGGCAGGCGGTGCGTCAGGCGGGCGCCCCAGGGGGCGGTGCAGGTGCTGCCCAGCACCAGGGCGGCCAGGGCCGGCAGCCAGACAAAACCCAGGTGCCAGGCCGGCAGGCCCGGCACCGACCAGCCCGACAGGGCATAGCCCAGGGTGCCGACCACGGCCACCGGGATGCCGATGGCCGCGCCGGTGCCGATGGCGCGCTGCATGGGCACACCACACCAGAGCATGAAGGGCACGGTGAGGAAGGCCCCGCCGGCCGACACCAGGCCACAGACCCCGCCGATCAGCAGCCCGGTGCCGAACAGCGGCAGTGGGCCAGGCAGGGGGTGCTGGGTGCGCGGCTTGCGGTTGAGCAGCATCTGGGCGGCACCGGCGTACACCACCACGGCGAAGGCCAGGGCCAGTTGGCGCTGTGGTACCCAGCCCGACGCCAGGGTGGCCAGCAGGGAGCCACTGACCATGCCAGGCGCGAGGCGGCGCACCAGGGCCCAGTCCACCGCGCCATGCTGGTGGTGGGTGCGCACGCTGGCCGACGAGGTGAAGACGATGGAGGCCATGGCCGTGCCCAGGGCCAGGTGCACGGTGTGGTCGGGCGTCAGCCCCTGGGCGGCAAACAGCGTGGCCAGGATCGGCACCAGGGTCATGCCACCCCCGATGCCGAGCAGGCCGGCCAGGAACCCCACCAGAGCCCCCGCCACGAGGTAGGCCAGCCACCAGGTCATGGCTGCAGGCGGGCAGGGTGGGCCGGGTCGGTCATGGCCCGGTGTGGACGAAGATCTCGTTGGGCTTGACCATGCCGAGCTCGCTGCGGGCCCGTTCTTCCACCATTTCCAGGCCTTCCTTGAGGTCGCGCACCTCGGAGGCCAGGCGCTCGTTGGCCAGGCGGGCCTGGGCGTTGGCGGTGTTCTGGGCGTCCAGCTTTTGTTGCAGCTGGCTCACGCTGGGCACACTGCCCCGGCCCGACCAGAGCTGCCAGTTCACGATGAGCAGCAGCGTGATCAGGATGGCCGGGACGGCGCGCGGGCCCATGCGCGAGAAGGTCTCAGCGGATGTTGTAGAAGGCGTTCAGGCCGGGGTAGCTGGCCACGTCGCCCAGGTCTTCCTCGATGCGCAGCAGCTGGTTGTACTTGGCCATGCGGTCAGAGCGGCTGAGCGAACCGGTCTTGATCTGGCCGGCGTTGGTGCCCACGGCGATGTCGGCGATGGTTGAGTCCTCGGTCTCGCCCGAGCGGTGGCTGATGACGGCGGTGTAGCCGGCGCGCTTGGCCATCTCGATGGCGGCG
>CAZKDU010000009.1:0-21573 GCA_964551485.1 uncultured Burkholderiaceae bacterium | reverse complement strand
GCGCTGTGGGCGCTGCAAAGCGGGCTGCTGCGCCGCGCCATCGAAGTGGTGGTGCCTGCGGAGATCCTCAGCGAATTCATCACACCGCCACTGCCCAAGCCGCCGCCGCCCGTGCCCACGCCACCCCAGCCCAAGCCGCCGCTGCCGCAGCCCAAGGCCCCGAGCCCACCGCCGCCCCCAATGCCGCTGGCCATCCCCGACCCGGTGCCCGTGCCCACCGCCCCGGTGGGGGTGACCACGCCGCCCGCGCCGCTGCCACCGATCGCCGCGCCCGTGGCCGCCACCCCAGCCCCGCCAGCACCGCCCCCGGCCCCCAAGATCGAGTTGCCGTCCAGCGACGCCGACTACCTGCAGAACCCCAAGCCTCCCTATCCGCCCATGAGCCAGCGCCTGGGTGAACAGGGCAAGGTGGTGGTGCGGGTGCTGATCGGCACCGATGGCCAGGCCCAGCAGGCTGAGGTCAAGACCTCGAGTGGCTTCGAGCGGCTGGACCAGGCGGCCCTGGCCACCGTGAAGCGCTGGCGCTACGTGCCGGGCAAGCGCAATGGCGTGGTTGAGGCCATGTGGTTCAACGTGCCTATCAACTTCGTCCTCGAATAACCGGATCTCACTTTTTTGGAGTCTTCAATGGAATCGCAATTCGGCCTTGTCAATGTCTGGACGCAGGGTGACCTGGTCACCCGGGCCGTGGCCCTGCTGCTGCTGGGCATGTCCCTGGCGTCGTGGATGGTCATCGTCATCAAGGCGCTGGACATTGTTCGCTTCAAGAAAAACGCTGGCGCGACCGAGCGCTTCTGGCACAGCGCCGACTTTGCCGAGGGCCTGGCCCAGCTCGGCAACGACCCGGCCAACCCGTACCGTGCCTTGGCCATGGAGGGGCGTGATGCTGCCGCCCACCACCAGAACCAGGTCAAGCGCGAGCTGCACAACAGCCTGGACGTGAGCGACTGGGTCACGCGCTGCCTGCGCAGCTCCATCGATGACAGCACGGCCAAGCTGCAAAGTGGCTTGGCGATCCTGGCCTCGGTCGGCTCGACCGCGCCGTTCGTCGGCCTGTTCGGCACGGTCTGGGGCATCTACCACGCGCTGCTGAGCATTGGGGCGGCTGGCCAGGCCACCATCGACAAGGTGGCGGGCCCGATCGGCGAGGCGCTGATCATGACGGCGCTGGGTCTGGCGGTGGCGATTCCTGCGGTGCTGGGCTACAACGCCCTGGTGCGTGGCAACAAGGCCATCATCACGCAGCTCAACCGCTTTGCCCATGACCTGCATGCCTATTTCGTGACGGGTGCCCGCGTCAGTGGGGCGGCCGCGAACGTGGTCACCATGAAGAAGGCCTGAGCGAGACACGACCATGGCATTCGGAACCCAAGACGAGCCCGATGAGGTGATGAACGAGATCAACATGACGCCGCTCGTCGACGTCATGCTGGTGCTGCTGATCATCTTCATCATCACGGTGCCGGTGATGAAGCACGCGGTCAACATCGACCTGCCGCGCGCTACCAACCAGCCGCAGGACACCAAGCCCGAGACCGTGCGCCTGAGTGTGGACGAGCAGGGCCAGTACTACTGGAACGAGAACCGCGTGAGCGATCAGGACTTGCCGGCCATGCTGCAGGCCGAGGCGACCAAGTCGCCCCAGCCGGACCTGCACATCCGCGGCGACAAGGCTGTGCGCTACGAGCGTGTCGCCATGGCCATGGCCATGGCACAGCACGCCGGCATCAAGAAAATCGGCTTCATCACTGAACCCAGACCGTGAGCCCCGCGTCTTTTGCCCAGATGGAGGACCCCATGTCTGCACTCTCTGCATCCACGCCCCCTGTCTCGGCGGCCAGCCCGCGCCTGAACAACACACCCGCCGAGGCCGCGCCGCGCCGCGTCGCCACGGTCCAGAGCGCCGACCTGCTGCAAGGCCAGAAGGCGCTGGAGATCCAGCACAACGGGTCGATCTACCGCCTGCAGGCCACCAAGCTCGGCAAGTTGATCCTGACCAAGTGAATCGAGTTCATCGTGGGATCGGTGGGTGGTCGTGTTCCCGTCACGGCTGAGCCCCCCACCGTTGCATGCGAGCCAGCTGTCACGCCAGCCACGCATTTTTTCCACCCCCACCGCCGGCCACCCGGGCCGGTCCGGCGTCTCTCCCAACCCCGGGTCAGAGGCCCAGCGCCGCGATGGCGGCACGGGCCACCTGGGCGTCCTCGGGCGACTTGGCCCCACTCACCCCCACCGCCCCCAGGCACTGGCCGTCCTTCAGGATCGGCACCCCGCCTTCCAGCATGCCTTGCAGACCCGGCGCGCTCAGAAACGACACCCGGCCACCGTTGATCAGCTCCTCGAACACACGGCTCTCGCGCCGCCCCAGGGCCGACGCATGGGCCTTGGCCGGTGCCATCTGTGCGGTGCTGGCGGCGGCACCGTCGAGCCGCTGCAGCCACAGCAGGTGGCCACCGTCGTCGACGATGGCGATGCTCACTGCCCATTGATGGGCCAGGGCCTCGGCCTCGGCCGCGGCGGCCATGCGCTTGACGTCGGCGAACTCCATCACCGCTTTGGTTTTCATTGATGGCTCTCCTTGTGGTTGAATGAATCACCCCCAAGCATAGTGGGTACTGCCGCACGGCCCGGCCGGCGGCCCTAGAATTTGCGCACGGGGCCTTGCCCCGCTCAAGGAGAAGTTGGATGAATGAACCCCTGCAGATGCAGACCCTCAACCCGGCCCAGGCTGCGGCGGCCCTGCAACCTGCGCAGCGCGTGCTGCGCAACACCTACTGGCTGCTGGCGTTGAGCCTGCTGCCCACCGTGTTCGGCGCCTGGCTGGGCGTGGCCACCGGCATCACACAGTCGCTCAGCGGCGGCTTGGGGCTGGTGGTGTTCATGGGCGGGGCGTTCGGCTTCATGTACGCGATCGAGAAGACCAAGCACTCGGCCACAGGCGTCGCGGTGCTGCTGGGCTTCACCTTCTTCATGGGTCTGATGCTGTCGCGCCTGATCGCCCTGGTGCTGGGCTTCAAGAACGGCCCCAGCCTAGTGATGACCGCGTTTGGCGGCACGGCCGGCGTGTTCTTCGTGATGGCCAGCCTGGCCTCCACCCTCAAGCGCGACCTTTCCGGCATGGCCAAGTGGCTGTTCTGGGGCGCGGTCGTGCTGATGGTGGGCGGCATCGTCAACGTCTTCGTCGGCTCCACGGTGGGCATGGCCGTGCTCAGCACCCTGGCCATCGCCATCTTCAGCGCCTACATGCTGTACGACATCAAGCAGGTGATCGATGGCGGCGAGACCAACTACATCAGCGCCACGCTGGCCATTTACCTGGACCTGTTCAACATCTTCCAGAGTCTGCTGGCCCTGCTCGGCATCTTCGGCGGCGAGCGCGACTGAGCGCCCTGCGGGACTGCACGCACCGGGTCCAGTCCCGCCATCCCGACAAACAGGCCCCATCCGGGGCCTTTTTCATGGGCTGGCCAGGCCTCGGCCGACTCAATCCGCGGGCCGGGTTGGTCGATACACAGACCACCCCCACTGTCTGCTGCCACGCCATGCCCACCCATCGCCCGCCCCTGCTGATCGCCCTCCTGACACTGCCGGCCCTGCTGCTCACCGGCTGCGACCTGCCCGGCATGGCCAGCGAGGCCGACAAACTGGCCCAGCGCGAGGCCGAGGGCAAGGCCATCGGCAGCGCCTGCCGTCACGCCGTGCGTGGCATCGAGGACTGCTTCGCACAGAACCCCAAAGCCATCAAGGCCGCGGTGTTCACCGGCTGGAAGGAGATGGACCAGTACATGCGCGACAACAAGATCGACGGCCAGCCAGCCCAGCCTGGTAAACCCATGGCCGTTGCGGTCGACAGCCATGAGGCCACCACCCCCGAGGGCCAGACCGAAGGCCATGCCGACCCCAAATCAGACCGTGCCGCCGCCAGCACCAAACCCGAGGCCCGCGCCAGCAAAGCCGAGGCCCGGATCGACCCCAGGCCCCAGGGCCGTGCCGACACAGCGGCCGACGCCCGCCCTGACAGGCCGGCAGCGCGCGCCGAGCCCAAAACCAAGGGCAGCGACTCCTGACCCGGCCTGGTCACCGCGGTCTCGGCGTGGAGAGCCGCACCGCAGCCCAGCATCGGGCCAAGGGCAGAGGCAACACGCCCTCGGCCTGAGACAGCCCACTCCGATACAGCACAAAGCCCTGACCCACGCCCGTGCCTTGGCCTTCCGGCGGTTGGCGGTTGGGTTCGGCCCGCCGACCCGGGCTCAGCGCGGCCTCAACCGCCCGCGAGCTCAAACACCGCCATGCTTTCCACGTGGGCGGTGTGCGGGAACATGTTGACCACCCCGGCGGCCGTGCAGCGGTAGCCGGCCTGGTGCACCAGCAGGCCGGCGTCGCGCGCCAGCGTGGCCGGATTGCAGCTCACGTAGACGATGCGCCGCGGCGGTGTCCAGGCCCCGCGGCGCTCGGGCTGCTGGTGCAGGTCGGCCAGGGCCTTGGCCAGGGCAAATGCCCCTTCGCGTGGCGGATCCACCAGCCACTTGTCGGCCACGCCGTCGGCCAGCAGTTGCTCGGGGGCCATCTCGAACAGGTTGCGCGCTACAAAATCCGTAGCACACAAAGACCG
The DNA here is from genome assembly GCA_964551485.1 of uncultured Burkholderiaceae bacterium. Taxonomy (GTDB): domain Bacteria; phylum Pseudomonadota; class Gammaproteobacteria; order Burkholderiales; family Burkholderiaceae_C; genus CAZKDU01. The sequence continues at coordinate 16,961 of CAZKDU010000009.1, read as the reverse complement.
CCCGTCAAGGGCCGAGGCCTGATTCTTCTGGTAATTCTCGCGGGAGCGGGCAACCAGGGCCTCGCTGCCCTCGATGCCGCGCACCTCACGCGCCTGGGTCGCCAGCGGCAGCGTGAAATTGCCCAGGCCACAGAACCAGTCGATCACGCGCTCGTGGCGCTGCACGCCCAGCAGGCGCAGGGCACGAGTCACCAGCACGCGGTTGATGTGCGGGTTGACCTGGGTGAAGTCGGTCGGCCGGAACGGCATGGTGATGCCGAAGTCGGGCAGCGCATAGGCCAGCTCGGGGCCGCCGTCATCCAGCCGCTGCACGCTGTCCGGGCCCTTGGGCTGCAGCCACCACTGCAGCACCGGGGCCGCGCCGTCGGGGCCGGAGTGGCGCGCGGCAAAGTCGCGCAGGCGGGCCAGGTCGGCGGCACTCAGCGGCTCCAGATGGCGCAGCACCAGGGCCGTGACCTGGTCGCCGCAGGCCAGCTCGATCTGCGGGCAGGTCTCGCGCGCGTCCATGCCGAACACCAGCTCACGCAGCGGCCGCAGCAGCGCGTCCACGTGCGGGGGCAGCACCGGGCACTGGCCCATGTCGGCCACATAACGGCTCTTGCGCTCGTGGAAGCCCACCAGCACCGTGCCCTTCTTGTGCACGTAGCGCACTGACAGGCGGGCGCGGTAGCGGTAGCCCCAGGTCGGCCCCTCGATCGGGCGCAGCAGGGTCTCGGGCCGGACCTTGCCCAGGTGCCAGAGGTTGTCCTCCAGCACACGCTGCTTCACCGCCACCTGGGCGGCCGGGGCCAGGTGCTGCATCTTGCAGCCGCCGCAGGCACCCGCGTGAAGACCGAAGTGGGGGCAGCCCGGGCGCACGCGCTGCGAGGACTCGCGGTGGAGGGCGCTCAGGCTGGCCTGCTCCCAGTTGTTCTTTTTGCGGTGCACATTGGCGCTGACCCATTCGAACGGCAGCGCGCCGTCGATGAACACCACCTTGCCGTCGGGCCGGCGCGCCACGCCCTGGGCCTCCAGGTCGAGCGACAGCACCTGCAAGGCGTCGGCGGGCAGGTGCGGGGGGCGGGGCGTGGCCAGGGCCTCGGGCACGGGCAGGCCGGCCGGGGCATGGGTGGCCTCGGGGACCGGGGCATGTGAGGTGGCGGCCGCAGGCGCAGCAGGCACGGCAAGGGGGACGGGAACGGCGGGGGACTCAAGGCTCATGCCCCGATTGTCTCAGGCCGCAGGGGGCTTCCGAGGGCTGTCCCCGCAGCCGCCTGGGCCAGGCCAGGGGCTTGTGCCGTCACGGGCGCAGCCGGCGCAGGTGCAGCCCCGGGCTGGGTCGGGGTATCGCGCAGCCCAGGGCCGGCCGCGGCCTGGTGCACCCCCGGCGGGGCCGCAGCATCCTGCCGCCCTGGCCTTGCCTGGACCTGGGCCTCAGGCCCAGGCCGCGAGGTACTCCTGCCAGTGCGGCTCGGTGGGTGCGAGCGCGGTCAGGCTCTGGCGCACCAGGGCCTCTTCCTGCGTGTACTCGGCCGGGGTCAGGCCGCCACGCATCTTCTGGTAGCGGCAGTACAGAAGGTAGGTGTTCATCACGTCGGTTTCGCAATAACGGCGGATGTCCTCGAGCTGGCCGGCCAGGTAGGCCGGGTAGACGGCCGAGCCGTCCATGCCGAGCTTGCCCGGAAAGCCGCAGAGCTTGGCCATGGCGTCCAGCGGCGCGTTGTTCTTGGGCTGGTACAGGGCCAGCAGGTCCATCAGGTCGAGGTGGCGCAGGTGGTAGCGGCTGATGTAGTTGTTCCACTTGAACTCGCGGTCGTCCTCGCCCATGTCCCAGTACTTGTCGGCCACCACGCCGTGCTGCAGGCCGCGGTAGTGCAGCACCGGCAGGTCGAAGCCGCCACCGTTCCAGCTGACCAGCTGCGGCACGTGCTTGTCCAGCGTCTGGAAGAAGGCCTGGATGACCTTGCCCTCACTCTGCCCGTCACGGTCCACGAACGAGTGCACCTTCAGGCCCTCGGCGTTGCGGAACACGCACGACAGCACCAGCACGCGCTGCAGGTGCAGCGGGGCGAAGTCGCTCTGGCCCTTGGCCTCGCGCTCCTCGCGCCAGGCGGCGTAGACCTCGGCGTCGCTCTGATCGGCCGGGGCCTGGCGCAGCGCGCGCAGGCCGGCCACGTCAGGAATGGATTCGATGTCGAAGACGAGGACGGGCCAGCTCATGGGGCGCGACTCTAGCAGAGCGCACCCGTGTGCAGCACGGCACCAGGCCTGCACCGGGCCATGCCGCACGCCCGGCACTCAGAACAGCGCGTCGCGCGAAATGCCCTGTTGTGTGAGCCGGCGGCGCAGCTTGAGCAGGGCCTCGTTCTGGATCTGGCGCACGCGCTCGCGCGTCAGGCCCAGGTGCGTGCTCAGCACCTCCAGGGTTTCGGGTTCCTGGTGGTGCAGGCCGAAGCGGCCCGCCAGCACCTCTTTCTCGCGCGGCGAGAGTTCGTCGATCCAGGCATCCAGCAAGCACGTGACCTCGTGCGCCTGGGTCTGGCTGGCCGGGTCCTGGGCCGGGTCGGCGGCCAGGGTGTCGAGCAGGCGCTGGCTGTCGTCGCCCTGGTCGGTCGTGGCGTCGAGCGAGCGCAGCGGCTCGGCCAGCACCAGCAGCTCGGCCACCCCCTGCGCGTCGCGCCCCAGCAGGGCGGCCAGGTCGTCGGTCTGCACCCCCTCGGGGCGAGCCAGGGCGTAGGCGGGGTCGTTTTCCAGCGCCCGGCGGGCGCGCAGCACATGGTGCAACTCCCTCACCACATGCACCGGCAGGCGGATCACACGGCCCTGGTGCGTGAGCGCGCGCTCCACCGACTGGCGGATCCACCAGGTGGCGTAGGTGGAGAAGCGAAAACCCCGCTCGGGCTCGAACTTGTCGATGGCGTGCATCAGCCCGAGGTTGCCTTCTTCGATCAGGTCGGCCAGCGGCACACCGCGCCCGAGGTAAGCCTTGGCGATGCTGATGACCAGGCGCAGGTTGTGCTCGATCATCTGCTGGCGCGCAGCGAAGTCACCCGAGCAGATACGGCGCGCCAGCGCCAGCTCCTGCTCGGCACTGAGCAGCGGTGTGCGGCGCACCTCGCGCAGGTACAGGTTCAGGGTGTCGCTGCCGCCCTCGCCGGCCTCGGGTGCGAGGGTGCGCGGCAGCGCCCCATTTGCTATCAAATCAGGAGCAACATCAGCAGATTCGGCAAGGGTTTCAGCCTTGTTGAACCGAGGCGATAAAGCACCCTGCGCCGCGGGCGACAACCGCTCGGGCACAGCGCCGTTGCGTTTGCCCATGCAGCCTTACCGCGACGGCAGGAAGCGTGCCGGATCGACCGGCTTGCCCTGGCGCCGGATCTCGAAGTGCAGCTTGACGCGGTCGGCGTCGCTGCTGCCCATCTCGGCGATCTTCTGGCCCTGGCGCACCACCTGATCCTCCTTGACCAGCAGCGCCTGGTTGTGGGCATAGGCCGTGAGGTAGGTGTTGTTGTGCTTGAGGATGACCAGGTTGCCGTAGCCACGCAGGCCAAAGCCGGCGTAGACCACCTTGCCGTCGGCCGCGGCCAGCACCGCGTCGCCCGGGGCACCGGCGATGTCCAGCCCCTTGTTGCGCGACTCATCGAAGCCAGCCAGCAGGTTGCCGTTGGCCGGCCAGATCCAGGCAATCTCGTCTTCCGGCGGCGGACCCACCGGCGCAGACGCGGCCGGCGCTGCGCCCGGGGCCGACGCTGCCGGCGCCGATGGCCGTGGGGTCACCACAGCGGCCCCGCTGGCGCTGCCTGCAGGCCCGGCGGCAGGCAGCACGCCGGGGCTGGTGGATGGCAGCGGTGCCGGGGTCGTGCTGCTGGGTGGCAGGCCAGGCACAGCGATCGGCCGGCTCAAGGCCACAGGCTCAGCCGGTGCGGCAAACGGGGGGGCCACGCGGAGCACCTGCCCGACTTCCAGCGGGTAAGGGGTTTCCATGTTGTTCCAGCGCGCGATGTCGCGCCAGTTCTGCCCGGTCTCGGCACCGATCTTGACCAGTGTGTCGCGTGGCTTGACGGTGTAGTAGCCGGGCTTGCCAGCGTTCTCGTAGCCGGGCGGCAGGCGCGTGCTGGCGCTGCGGTCTTCCACCGGTGCGCGGTTGCGCGACGCGCAACCGGCCAGCCCCAGACCCAGCACCACACACATCAGCAGCGGCGCCCAACGTTCACGGTACTTCACGAGCATGGCCCTCATTCCCTTTACACGACGCCCGATTTTAGGGGGACGAAGTGAACCGGCTCAAGCTGGCACTGCTGCAGCCCCTGCGGGGTCTTGTCGACCACCACCAGGGCCTGGGTGCCGGCGGGCGTGACCAGAGGGGCGACCAGGCGTCCCCCCACGGCAAGCTGGTCCAGCCAGGCCTGCGGCAGGGCCTCGCCGCCAGCCGCGGCAATGATGCCGGCGTACGGCGCGCCCTTGGCATAACCCAGCATGCCGTCGCCCAGCAGCAGATGCAGGTTAGCCAGGCGGAAGGCACGCAGGTTGGCACGCGCCTTCTCGTGCAGGCCACGCAGGCGCTCGATGCTGTAGACCTCGCGCACCAGCTGGCTCAGCAGCGCGGCCTGGTAGCCGCAGCCAGTGCCGATCTCCAGCACGCGGCCCTGGCGGTCGGCCAGGCCGGCGCACAGCAGTTCCAGCATGCGCGCCACCACACTGGGCTTGGAGATGGTCTGCCCCAGGCCGATCGGCAGGCTGGTGTCCTCGTAGGCCTGGTTGACCAGGGCCGTGTCCACAAAACGGTGCCGCTCCACCGTGCCCAGGGCCGCCAACACACGCTCGTCTCGCACACCGTCGGCAGCCAGCTTTTGCGCCAGGCGCAGGCGCATGGCGCTGGAACCCAGGCCCGCTGGATCGGACGCCCCTGCCCCCACCCGCGGCAACGCCGGCGTGGGCCCCAACGGCCGGACAAGCGGGGAGTGACCCTGCTGGGGCGACGCGGCCGTCCCCTTGGCGTTGCCGCGCGAGGCAACGGCGCCCTGGCCCGGCAAACGGGCCGGGAACGTCGGGCGCTGGGGCTGGCTCACGCCGCGGCCTCCGGGGCATCGGTGCGGACCAGGCCTTCGCGCCAGCGCTCGAGCTGGGCATGGTCGGTCAGGTCAACCCGCAGCGGCGTCACCGACACGTGGCCTTGGGCCGTGGCATGGAAGTCCGTGCCCTCGGCATCATCCTTGGCCGGCCCGGCCCCACCGATCCAGTACATGGTCTCGCCGCGCGGGCTGACCTGGGTGATCACACGCTCGGCCGCATGGCGCCTGCCCAGCCGGCACACGCGCGGCGCGCGCAGGCGCTCCAGCGGCAGGTTGGGGATGTTGACGTTGAGCAGCCAGGGCTCGCCGCCCAGACCCTGGCCCGCCACCACCTGGGCCACCAGGCGCGCGGCCGTGGCGGCGGCGGCGTCCAGGTGCTGCCAGCCCTTCTCGGTCTGTGAAAAAGCGATCGCCGGCACACCGAACAGGTAGCCCTCCATGGCCGCGCCCACCGTGCCCGAGTAGATCGTGTCATCGCCCATGTTGGCGCCGTTGTTGATGCCCGAGACCACCAGGTCGGGCCGGTAGCCGAGCAGGCCGGTCAGCGCGATGTGCACGCAGTCGGCCGGGGTGCCGTTGACGTAGCGAAAACCGTTGGCAGCGCGGTGCACGTACAGCGGCGAATGCAGCGTGAGCGCGTTCGACTTGGCGCTGTTGTTGTGCTCGGGCGCCACCACCTCGACCTCGCCCAGCGGGCGCAGGGCCTCGTGCAGCGCCAGCAGGCCCGGGGCCTGGTAGCCGTCGTCGTTGGAAAGCAGGATCTTCATGGGTGCATCAAGGAGTCGGTCCATTGTAGGGGGCACACCCTCACCCCCAGGGCAGCACCGCGCCCGCGGTCCCACGCGGGACAAGCCCCGTTCAGGGCCTGCTCCTATCATCACGCTCCGACAGCGACCAACAACCCACAGCGGAGCCCCTCCCCCATGCACGCCTGGCTTTGTGACAACCCCGTGGGCGTGGACGCCCTGCACTGGGCGGAACTGCCCACCCCCGTGCCCCAAGCCGGCCAGGTGCGACTGCGCATCCAGGCCGCGAGCCTGAACTTCCCCGACCTGCTGATTGTGCAGAACAAGTACCAGATGAAGCCGCCACTGCCCTTTGTGCCCGGCTCGGAGTACGCCGGTGTGGTCGAGGCCGTGGGCGATGGCGTGCGCCACCTGCAGCCCGGCCAGCGCGTGGCCTGCCTATCGGGCACCGGTGGCTTCGCCACCCACACACTGGCGCCGGCCGCGCTGTGCCTGCCGCTGCCGCCGGAGTTCACCGCGGTGGACGCAGCCGCCTTCATCATGACCTACGCCACCTCGCACCACGCCCTGGTGGACCGGGCCCGGCTGCAGGCCGGCGAAACCGTGCTGGTGCTGGGTGCGGCCGGGGGCGTGGGCACAGCGGCGATCCAGATCGCCAAGGCCATGGGCGCGCACGTGATCGCCGCCGCTGCGGGCGCCGACAAGTGCGCGCTGTGCACCCGCCTGGGCGCCGACCAGACCATCGACTACAGCCAGGGTGACCTGCGCGAGGCCATCAAGGCCGCCACCGGCGGCCGCGGCCCGGACGTGGTCTACGACCCGGTGGGCGGTGATCTGGCCGAGCCGGTGTTCCGCTCCATCGCCTGGCGCGGCCGTTACCTGGTGGTCGGCTTCGCGGCTGGCGCCATCCCGGCACTGCCGCTGAACCTGGCCCTGCTCAAGGGCGCGTCGCTGGTGGGGGTGTTCTGGGGCGACTTCGCCAAGCGCGAACCCCAGGCCAATGCCGCCATGCTGGGCGCGCTGGCCCAGTGGTACACGCAAGGCAAGATCAAGCCGGTGATCGACCGCACCCTGCCCATGGCCGAACTCAAGGCCGCCTACGCGCTGATGGGCTCGCGCCGCGTCATGGGCAAGCTGGTGCTCGTGAACTGAGGTCGGGGAACCAGGGCCGGTTGCGGCTATAATCTCGTCTCTGCGGTGGCTGTAGCTCAGTTGGTAGAGTCCCAGATTGTGATTCTGGTCGTCGTGGGTTCGAGTCCCATCAGCCACCCCAAGAAATGCTAGTAAAAACAAGGACCTTTTGGTCCTTGTTTCGTTTCAGGGGCACGCCAGGGGCGATATCGATTTTCCCCGGTGTCTGACCGCAGGCTTGGCCTTCAGCTACGGTCCCACTTTCTGGATCTTGCTTCGCTCTTGGTACCAGGCCTGCTTCCGACCATCTTCGTTCCTGTAACGTAAATCGAAGCACTGCGATTCATGGATCACCTGACGCCAGGTGCGGCAGCCATACTTCTCCAGCGTCTGATCCGGATATTGGGCGCTGATCCAATCCGCGGCGGCATCGACTGAAGTCCAGCCATCGACAGCAAGCACGCGAATTGCTTCGCGTAGGGCGCTGACGCAGCCCGCCGCCCCCCAGTCTACGATCCCGTCCGGCGCAATTCTGTTGACCACCAAGTCGCGATAGGCGGACGATTGCATGAACGATGCAGCGAGCTGGCGCGCCTGTTCCATGTGCTCGGCCCAGGCCCTGAGTTGCTCGTAGTGCCCGTCGATACGGGCATAGCAGGTCAGTAGATATTCACGCGCCGCTACGCAACCGTCGGCCTGCCAGAGGTCATACTGCTCGATGAAGTGGTGGACCAGCCGATTGCGCAGGTCCACCAGCTCCTTGAGGCTGTCGCGAGTTCGGGCGTGGTCGTCTGCCGTCATCTGGATGTTCATCCGGAATCCGAAAGAAATCTCGTCAGTCGGTGTGTCGTCACCCAGGATCTCGCGCTCAGAGCCTTCCGTCACGACGTAGTCGTCCAAAAACCTTCCGATCAATGTCCCAAGCGTTTTGGTCGCAGCATCTTGAATGCGGGCATCCCGAATTTCTTCCAACGAGTGCAACGGGCCGGCGAGCTCGTGATGCGCCACGAGCGCTTTGAGTAGGCGTTCGTACTGTTGCAGACGCAGTAAACAACGCCCCAGCAGGCGCTGTACCTCGCGCTGCAGATCTGGCATCTCGTCTGGATGCGATGGGATATCTGGTGATGGATTGTTGGACATCGAACCACGAACGTGCCGCACCAGGCGCGGCACGTTTGTGTGACCTCAGGACGCCGGCACCAGGGTGGCCGTGGCCGGTGGCGGCTGCTTGATCACGGCCTTGAACTGCTGCTTGAGCCAGGCGTAGTAAGCCTGGCCTTCGGCACCGGCCCACCACTGCGTGTACTGGGCACGCGCCTGCTGCGTGACCTCGGCCGCGGTCTCGGCGGGCAACACGCGGTTCACGCGCACCACCGCAAAGCCCTGCTCCTTGAGGTCCACGCCCACCAGGGCCGGCAGCGATTTGGGCGCCACGCGCAGCGCAGCCTCCACCAGGGCCACAGGCTGGTTCTGCGCCTGGTCGCGGGCCACCACCACGGCGGCGGGCAGGCTGGCGCTGGACGGGTTGGCTTTCCAGGCCGCGAGCTTGCCCTCACCAGCCTGGCGCGCGAGCTCGGCCGAGCGGGCCGCCACCACGGCCTGGCGCACGCGCTCGCGCACCTCGGCCAGCGGCAGGGTGCGCGCCGGGGTGTACTGGGTGATGCGGGCAGCGGCCAGCTGGTTCGGCGCGAGTTCGATGGCCTCGGTGTTGCGCTTCTTGTCAATGGCGTCGGCCGAGAACAGGGCCGCCAGCAGCTTGGGGCTGGCCAGCACGCCGGTGGCACCAGCGGCGGGCTGGCGCGTCAGGCCGGTGGCGCTGCGCACTTCGAGCTTGAGGCGCTCGGCCACGGGCTTGAGGGTGTCGGACTGCTCGTACACCAGGTTGCTGAAGGTCTCGGCGGCCTCGGCGAACTTGCGTTGCGCCAGCTGCTTGCGCAGCTCGGCCTCGATCTCGGGGCGCATTTCCTCGAAGCTGCGCTGCTTGGGTGCCTTGATGTCGGTCAGGCGGATGATGTGAAAGCCGAAGTCGGAGGCCACGATGTCGCTGATGTCGCCCTTCTTCAGGGCAAAGGCCGCGTCTTCGAACGGCTTGGTCATGGCGCCGCGCGCGAAGAAGTCGAGGTCGCCGCCGTTGGCCGCGGAGCCCGGGTCTTGCGACTGCTTGCGGGCCACTTCGGCAAAGCTGTCCGGCGCCTTGCGCACCTGGGCCAGCAGTGCGTCGGCGCGCTGGCGTGCCTGTTCGCGCTCGGCCGCGGGGGCGGACTTGGGCACGGTGATCAGGATGTGGCTGGCACGGCGCTCTTCCTGGCCGGCCAGGCGCGCGCTGTTCTGTTCGTAGTAGGTCTTGATGTCCTGCTCGTTGGGTGTCACGGTCTTGCGCAGGCTGTCGAGGTCCAGCGTCACGTACTCCACCGCAGCCTGCTCGGGTGCCTGGAAGGCCGCGCCATGGGCCTGGTAGTAGGCCTGCAGATCGGCGTCGCTGGGGTTGACCTGGGCCGTGAACTCGGCAGGCGCAAAGCGAGCCACCTGGACCTCGCGCTTCTCGCGGAAGGCCTGGAGCGCCAGGTCGGCCGCAGCATTGGGTGCGAAAGCGGTGCTGCTGACACCAGCCAGCACCTGGCGCACCGTGAGGTCCGCGCGCACACGGTTCTCGAAACCCTCAGGGGTCATGCCCTGGCTGGCCGCGAGCTGGCGGTAGCGCTCCATGTCCAGGCCGCCGTCGGGTTTGCGCAGGCCGGCCAGGGCCGGGCTCTGCTGCAGCTCGCGCGCCAGCCGCGCGTCGCTCACGCTCAGGCGCGCTTTGTCGGCGGCGGCGCTGAGCACACGCTCGCGCACCAAGCGCTCGAGCGTGGCGTACTTGGCCTCGGGCGAATCGAGCAGGCGCGCGTCCAGGTTGGGCATGCTGGCACGCAGGCGTTCGGCCTCGATCTTGTGCGCAGCGTCCCAGTCGGCCTGGTTGATGTCGTGGCCATCCACCGTGGCCACGACCTGGCCCTTTTCACGGAAGCGGTTGTAGCCATCGATGCCGAACAGCACGAACGACGGAAAGATCAGCAAGAACAGCAGGAACTGCATGATGCGGTTGTGCTTGCGGACGAAATCAAACATGCGCGGACTTTCTAGGACAACAACAAAAAAGGCGAACATCGCGTTCGCCTTTGCTTGCTTCGGTGGTGGTGGGTGCTGACGGGTTCGAACCGCCGACCTACGCCTTGTAAGGGATTAACAGAGCCTTATAGATCAATGGCTTAGAAAATCCGTCACCCGAATCAGCCGGCCGAAACGACAAACTTTGGTGGATTTTACCAACCGGCTGCTCACTCCACATGGCCCGAATTTACACCGCCATGCACAATGGTCAGCAGCATGTGCAACCTCTACGCTGCCCCCTCCCCCGCCGAGATCGAGCACCACTTTGGCCTGCCGGTAGATGGCACACCCTACAGCCCGACCATTGCACCGCTCAAACCCGGCCCCGTGGTGCTAGCAGACCGTGTGGTGGTGGCACAGTGGGGCATGATCCCGCCCGGCTCCAATACACGCACACCCACCACCCGCGACGGCCGGCGCATGAGCACCAACAACGCCAGGCGCGAAACGGTGGCCACGGCCTGGACCTACCGCCAGGCCTGGGCCAGGGGGCAGCGCTGCCTCATCCCGGCCTGGAGCTATGACGAGCCCTATTGGGGCACCGGCAAGAACATCTGGTGGCGCTTTGGCCGTGCTGATGGCCAACCCTGGGCGCTGGCGGGCCTGTGTTCCGAGTGGACGGACCCAGCCACGAGCGAGGTGGTGACCAGCTACACCATGCTCACGCAGAACTGCGACAGCCACCCCCTGCTGCGCCTCATGCACAAGCCAGACCCCAAGCTGCCGGCAGACCAGCAAGACAAGCGGGCGGTGGTTCCGATTAAGCGGGAGGACTGGAGGACCTGGCTCAATGGGAGCACTGCTTCGGCAGAGAGCCTGGTGCAGCTGCCGGCCATGGGGTTGATTCGGCATGGTTCGGCCGATCCAACACAGCTAGTTGTGTTGCCGGGCATAACGTAGGAAATTTCAAGAGACTGCTAACGACCAAAAGCAGAAGCCAGGTACTGTCGCGCCAGTGGCCGTTACGCTGCGAGAGCGGCCGGTGGAAGGGTTAGAAGACATTCTTGGTGAGCCACACGGCACCCTGAATCAGCTCCTCAACCTGCACCTTCGTTGGCTCCAGGTCCTTTTTGTGCGAGCAAAGGTTGCGGATATCCGCCAAGAAGCTGATTTTTCGCCAAGTTGGGGTGTCGATGACCGAGGCGGCCTTCAATGGGTCATTGAGATCAGCAATAGTGGGATTTTTTTTTGCGATCTTCAGGCCGTGCGCGTTGGCTACCTTCTGAAGATGCCCTTCAATCAGCACGCCGACCAGTGCGCCTGCGGCACGCAGGCTAACTTTTGAAAGCTGCCGAGCTACTGCGATTTCACCATCCTGAATCTCGGCGTAGAGCTCACCTTCAATGTTCGATAGGACTGAGTCAATGCGCTCGCCGACCGCATACAGAATCGTGATTTGATTGAAAAAGCATTTCAGGGTTTGTTCTCGCGTGTCGAAGTCAGGGTATTGATACGAACTTGGCGCCACATGTTTGATGTAATCTTGAATCACATACGTGCCATACCCTAGGGACTTCCGTTTCGGGTCGACTTCGTAGTAGGCGCGGAACTCCGCATGCCGATCAGGCGCGAGCGAAGCCACAACCTTGAGCGCTTTCGTGTACCAGCGCTGATAGTCGTACTGAAACTGCTTCTCCTCCTTTTTCTGAAATGCTAGGCCAAGCTTGGTACCTTCTTCGTACAAGGCTTCTAGTTCTTTTTGAATCGCTTCGCGCTTGGTCATATGTCTTCTAACATGTTGTAGACGTCACCACGCTGTCGCTTTACACGCCAACTGTCGTCCTAATCGGGTGCCCCTGACGTGGCCCATGCGCTTGTCGCATCTCACCCTTCTCCCTGTTGACTGTATTTCATACAGCACCAGATTTGCCGTCAAAAGCAGCGCTTGCTTACGATTCTGTCGGCAGCGCGCCGCCTTGACAAGGGAGGCAAATCCGACCTGCGCGACCGTCAGTTTCTGGCCGTGAGCAGCCCACTCAACCACGCCAGCCACCCACCCCGGCATATACTGTATGCGTGAACAGTATCCCCGCCGGCCTCACGCCCCACAACCCCGCTGCCCCACCCCTGGCCCTGCCGCAGGTGGCGGGCTCGGTGCGGGCGGGCTTTCCGTCGCCGGCTGACGACTTTTTGATCGAGCGGCTGGACCTGAACAGCCTGGTCATCACCCACCCCATGGCCACGTTTTACTGGGAGGCGCGGGGCACCTCCATGGTGGGCGCGGGCATTCACGATGGGGACATTTTGGTGGTCAACCGCGCGCTCACGGCCCAGCACGGGGACGTGGTGGTGGCCGTGGTGGACGGCGAGTACACCGTCAAGTACCTGCACAAGCGCGGCGTGCGGGTCAAGCTGCTGGCGGCCGACCCCACGTTTCCAGAGATCACGTTTCGAGACGGGCAAGAGCTGCGCGTGGTGGGTGTGGTGACAGACTCCATCCGGCGGCACCGCCGCCGGGGGTGAGCCGTGTTCGCCCTGGTGGACGGCAACAACTTCTACGTGAGCTGCGAGCGGGTGTTTCGCCCACGGCTAGAGGGCATTCCCGTGGTGGTGCTCTCCAACAACGACGGCTGCGCCATAGCCCGCAGCAACGAGGCCAAGGCCCTGGGCATCAAGATGGGCCAGCCCTGGTTTGAGATCCGGCACATGGAGGCCGAGCACGGCCTGGTGGCCCTCAGCGCCAACTTCACCCTGTATGGCGACATGAGCCAGCGCATGATGGGCATTGCCGCCGGCCTGGGGCCAGAGCAAGAGGTGTACAGCATTGACGAGTGCTTTGTGTCCCTGCACGGCGTGCGCGGCGACCTGGTGCAGCGCAGCCGCCAGGTGCGCGCCCGGGTGCTGCAGTGGATCGGCATCCCCACATGCATAGGCCTGGGCGCCACCAAAACCTTGGCCAAGCTCGCCAACCACGTGGCCAAGACGGCCGAGCGTAAGCCCGGCAGCTACCCGGCCGAGCTGGCCCAGGTGTGCAACCTGTCTGCCCTGCCGCCAGAGCAGCTGCAGGCCGTGCTGGCCAGCACCGACGTGGGCGAGGTGTGGGGCGTGGGCCCCCGCATCGGCAAGGCCCTGCGCGAGGGCGGCGTGGCCACCGTGGCAGACCTGGCGCGGCTGGACCCAGCCACCGTGCGCGCCCGCTGGAGCGTGGTGCTGGAGCGCACCGTGCGCGAGCTGCAAGGCACGCCCTGCCTCACCCTGGAAGACCAGCCGCCGCCCAAGCAAGAGATTGCCTGCACCCGGTCATTTGGCCGGGCCGTCACCACCCTGCCCCCGCTGCTGGAGGCCGTGAGCGAGTTCGCCACCCGCGCGGCCGAGAAGCTGCGCAAGCAGCACAGCCTGGCCGGGCAGCTGCTGGTGTTTTGCCGCACCAGCCCTTTCAGGCCCGGGCCCCGCTTTGCCCGCAGCGTGACCGTGCCCCTGCGCCGCCCCACGGCCGACACCACCCTGCTGGTGCGCGCCGCCGTGGCCGGCATGCAAGCCATCTACCAGCCCGGCTACCAGATGGCCAAGGCCGGCGTGATGCTGCTGGAGCTGCAGCCCGACACCCGGCAGCAGGCCGAGCTGGACTTTGCCGAGGGCGATGAGGGCCGGGACAAAACGCGCCTCATGCAGGCGCTGGACGCCATCAACGGCCGCTACGGCAAGGGCACCGTGCTTACCGGCAGCGCGGGCCTTGCTCATGAACGACGACAGTGGGTGATGAAGCATGAGCGGCGCACGCCGAGGTACACGACGTGCTGGCGGGACATACCGAGCGCCTTGGCATGAGATTTCAGCCGGCTACCACTGACCAAAAGACAAGATCCACTACCCGTAGTGTCTTGAAATCCTAAAAACTGTCGCTATAGTTATCACATATGTCAGCAAATCAAACTAACTTTATATAAACAATGGAAAAAGCAAGAAGTGCGAGAAGCGGGCAATATGCAACCCTAAAAGATGCATTGAAGGCGCCTGCAACTCATGTGATCGAAACAGACAAAGGCAAGCCATCGCCAAAGATTGCCAAGCCTTCAGTTAAATCCAAAAAGAAACCATAAAAAACGCCCCACCAGCCGCAAGGCCGGTGGGGCGAACTCTTACTCGCTGCGCGAAGCAACAACGCGCACAAACCTTACGCCGCCTGGGCGGCAACAGATTCGGCCTACAGCCGCACCTCACTCGCCGGCACGGTGATGGTGATGCGGTGCAGCACCGGGTCGTAGGCCACGCTGGCGTTGGGCGGCAAAGTGAAGCTGGCCAGCTTGTCCTTCGCGGCGTCGTACTCGGCCTGGGTGGTGCAGTCAATGACGCATGTGGCGGACTGGGTGATCATCGGAACTGAAACTCCACAAAATTCACGGTCGTCAGCAGGCCGCCGCCAGAGGCCCAGCAACGCAGCGTGACCTCTTGCTCTTTGGCATCAGCCGGAATCACCTGCCAGCCGCTCACGCGCGGGTTGCTGCCGGTCATGCTGTATTCGTCGATGAGCGTGTACCAGGTGGCGCCCCAGTCGTCGCTGTACTCCACCCGCACCGTGATGCTGGCGCTGGCCGCATACTGCAGGCGGCAGGCCTCGGCGTCTGCCAGGTCCACCACACGGCGGCTGTTGGGCAGCTCTACCCCGCCGATGGACAGCAGGCTGGAGGCCGCGTCGGCCATCAGCGTGACACTGGTGGCCACCATCACGGCGCGATGTAGTAGTAGGCCTTCAGGTGCCACTGCACGCCTGTCGTGGCCGGCCCAACCAGCGTCACCGCCGTGTTGGCCGCCGCCGACTTGATGGGCGCCGGCATGGCCAGCTGCACCGTGCGGTCGCTCGACCCCACTGCCGTGACCGGCGAGCCGTACACCCAGCTCGGGTTGCCGTTCAGGTTGGTGCTGGTCACGGTGATGAGCGTGGCCGCCGCCGTGGCGCGCGCCGCCGTGTTCACCAGCATGATCTCGACGCCCATCACATAGATGTTCAGGCCAGCACCCGGGGCGGCAATGGTCAGCGTGGTCGCCGCAGCGGCCGTGCCCGTGATGGACGCCACCGTCACCGGGGGCTCCACGGTGTAGAGCGGGTTGGCCGGCCCGGCCGCTGCGCCAGCCACCTGGGCCAGGTTAGCGGGCACGGGGGACGCCCGCAGTTGGGTGTCGGTCAGTGGTCCACTCACGGGCACCGCGCTGGCACGCAGTTGCGCATCAGTCAGTGGTCCACTCACAGGCACGGCGCTGGCCCGCAGCTGCGCGTCTGTCAGCGGGCCGCTGACGGGCCAGGCCTGGGCACCAGCGTTGCCCTGGTTCACCGCCACCGTGCCACTCACAGGCTGCGTGGCCGGGAAGTTGCCCACGTTCACTGTGCCGTCCACGGTGAGCGAGCCGCCGCCGTCACCCACCACGGCAGACCATGCGCCGCCCTGCACCACCGTCACGCTGTCGTTGGCGCTGCTGAGGTTCCAGGTGCGGCCGATGCCGGCGGCCAGCTTGTCGTAGATGCCGCGCAGCCAGCCCAGCACGCCCGTGCCGTTGGGCGGCGCCGTGACCGAGGCGCCAACGGCGTCGGACCCGTCTGCTGCCACCAGGTGGGTCTTGCCCACTTTGACGGGCACCCCACCCTGCATGACGCTGATCGCGCCCAGGTCTGTGCCGCCCGTGCCGGCCTCCAGGGCCTTGAGTGTGGTGTCGCTCATGTCAGTAAAGTCCTCAAGGTGTGCCCCTGCTGTGTGCGGTAGCTGAATTCATACTTGTTGTCGTCTTCGGTGGTGACCACGGGCAGGCCACCCACCAGGGCCTGCAGCGTGCCGGCTGGGTTTTCCAGGGTGCGCAGCACCCAGGCGCTGCCCGGGGCCGGGCTGTCTGGGTCTGTGCCCAGTTCGGCCAGGCCGGTGGCCACCTCCACCTCAGCCAGCTCGCCGTCGACGAGCGCGAGCACCTTCTGCCCAGCCATGGCTCAGGCCCGCAGGATGTGGTTGTCTGGCTCGAAGCTGAGTGTGGTGGCACTCACCGCGCGCCCCAGGTACTGATGCAGCTTGCCAGCGCCGGTCACAGGCGTGGCGGTCAGGCCACCTGGTGTGGCGTCACTCAGGTAGTAGCGGGCGCCCACGGTCAGACCAGACAGCCCAGTCACCCTGCCTTCAAAGTAAACCAGGGCCTGGGCAGCGGCAGCCACGTTGGCCAAGACGAAGCCGATGGTGGGGTTGCCACCAGTGGCCGCAGAGGCATTGGCCACTTGCCCGTCTGAGCGGATGTACACAAAGGGCGACGCCGATGAGAGCGACTCAAACGCTGTGGCGTTGTGAGTGTCTGCCACCACACCCACGGGCATGATGGATGGGTCCAGCCGGCCAGAGGTGTCCAGAGCCACAATTTTTCCGTCCTGGGCAACCGTGCCCCCGGTGACCGTGGCCACCACCTCGGTTTCTACGCCTGATACCAGGCCTAAATATTTGTCCACCATGGTGTGCTTCCTTTACGCGCGCAGGATGGCCCGCGAGGGCCTGATGAAAATGGATGTGGCCGTCATGGCATGGCCAAGGCATTGCAGAAAAACACCCTGACCAGGGTCGTGTGTGAGGTCGCCGTTCAAGCCCAGGTACAAGGCCGCGCCAGGTGTCCAGCTCCAGCCAGCGTTGACCAGCTCACCAGCACTGAGCACCTGCACATCAGCCCCCGCCAGGGCCGATGTGACAGCCACGCCGACCACACGGGCCATGTGCGAGGCATTGGCTGCGCTGGCGTAGGTGAGCATGCCCAGCGCATCTGTCACCACCGCTTTGTGGGCATTGATGTCCACCGCCGCGACCCTGCGCAGCATGGCACCTACCCCTGCCGGCCCCTGCCCCACCGCCAGCGTGGCCACCACGGCCTCTGGTGGGCGCAGCACGGCCTGCACATGGCTGGGCTGGGCCAGCAGCACCTG
>CAZKDU010000008.1:0-22318 GCA_964551485.1 uncultured Burkholderiaceae bacterium | reverse complement strand
CTGTCGCGGGAGCAGCGCTGGGTCCACCGAGATAGTGCCAAAGGGCCCTGCTCGACTGGGACCCGCAGCCCTGGGCCCCCCACCCCGAGGGCGTCAGGCTCAAACCAGGCCACCGGCACGGACCATCGGTTCGTGCAGGACAACCACAGCCGCAGCAGCCAAGGGGTGCTGCGTGGCCTGCATTACCAGGTCCAGCAGCCCCAGGGCAAGCTGGTGCGCGTGGCGCGCGGCGCGGTCTACGACGTGGCGGTGGACATCCGCAAAGGGTCGCCCCGCTTCGGGCAATGGGTGGGTGTGGAGCTCAGCGAGGACAACCGGCGCCAGCTGTGGGTGCCGCCAGGGTTCGCGCATGGCTTTCTGGTGCTCAGCGAGTCGGCGGATTTTTTGTACAAGACCACCGACTACTACGCGCCGGAGTTCGAGCGGTCCATCGTGTGGAGCGACGCGTCGTTGGCCATCGATTGGCCGCTGCAGCATGTGGGCCAACCGCTGGTGTCTGCGAAAGATGCGCAGGGTCAGCGCCTGCTGGATGCCGAGTTGGCGTGACGTGGCCGGCGCTGAGCCGGCGGCGGGTGCCCATGCCCTGAGGGGGCGGAGCACCGTTGCCGTTGCAAGCAGCCGTCAGGCCTCTCGGCGCGTTCAAACGTGGGGGGGGCGGCCGGAGGCCTGTTGACCACCGGCCCTGAGCCCTGCCACAACAGCCTTGCCGCGTTGGGTTTTCTGTGGCGCCAGCAGCAGCAGCGCCACCACTTTCTTGGCCAGTTGCCAGGCATCGCTGAGCAGCCACCCCCAGGGCATGTGCGGCTTGCGCCACAGCAAGCAATGGTTGCGAATTTGCAGTGCGGTTCGCCAGGGCGGGTGAACAGCCAGGCGCCGGCCCAACGCATGGACCCCGTGTGAACCGAGTTCATGCTGCATGAGGCAGCCCGTTTGCACGGCAATGCCCCAGCCTTTTTGCCTGGCTCGCACGCACCACTCAATGTCGGTGTAGTCCAGAAACAAGGACTCGTCAAACCCGCCCACTGCGCGCAATCCGTGCAGGCACACCACGCTGCCAGACGAGATGAGGTGGTCAACCGCGACCTGTTCGGGGGGGGGCTCAGGCACGGTGTGCCGGAAGAAAGCAATGGGACTCAGCAGTGGTGCCAGACGGTGCGTGCTGGGGTCCATCCATCTGGGACCGATGGCTGCCAGGTGCTCACCACCAGTGGCAAAACCGGCCAGCATCTGCGCGACATGGTCAGAAGACACCATGCTGTCCTGGTCGAGCAGCAGCAGATGAGTGACCCCCTGTGCCTGGGCCATGGCCCAGACGCGGTTGTAGGCAGCCCCCGTGCCGGGATTCTGGGGGAGCCTCAGCACATCGACCTTGGGCCATGGGGTTTCTGTGCCCATCGCTGGGGCGTCCGCAGTTGCAGGGCTGTTGTCGCACACCACCACACGCGCCACTTGTGGCAGCAGGCGGGTCAGCAGTGGGCCCATGTGGTCCAGCGAGGTGTTGTGAATGACCACACAGGCCCACACACAGAACGCTGTGGGCGGTGATGCGACTGGCACGGCCGTCAATGCCGGCAAGGTGGACGGTGGCGCCACTGTCATGTGGGGTTGTGCGTGGCCGCGGCATCAGGCGGGGTGACTTGAGCCGACAGCCCCAGGCGAGGGGCTTGATCTCCAGGGTGCAGGGCGAGCTGGAAATCGGCAGGGGCCGTTTGAAGGCAGGGGTGGTAGGCCGGGTCTGCCACGGCGCATTGGGGATCGGCAGGTGGGGGCGACGCCTGTGTCTTCGCAGGAGAGTTGCCCCACGCCTGGGTTTTCCAGCGTGCGCTCGGCACCCACACCAGGGCATCGCCGGTTGACCTGGCGCGCTGGCACCAGTCCAGCGCTGTGGCTGGGGAAGTGACACGGTCCCCATGCAGCGCGTGGTCTGCCAGGAGACGGTCGCGCTTGATGACGACACAGGACAAACCAATCGCACTGACTTCCTGGGCCAGCTGGGCCCGCCCCATGTAGCCCGGGTTGTGCAGGGGGAGGCCTTGGTGCAGCACATGAGGGGCGGAGGCGCCCGGCGCCATGCCCCAGCCGCCATCCACCAAACGCCCCCGAGGGTCGAAAATCGAGCCTGCAGCGGCGGCCACGCCCGGGCGCATGGCATGCGCACACAGTTCATCCAGTGCGGTCAGGTCAATGGGCTCCAGGTCTTCCCGGATCAGCGCCACCAGCGGGGTCTGGCAGTTTTGCAGCCATTGCTGGGCTGCGGCCGTTTCTGGGGGCGCCCACAGCAATTGACGGCATCGCACCGATGACAGGTGGTGTCGATGCCGTGCCTGTTTGGCAACCCCGAGGCGGGCGGAAATCACCACCACGGTCAAGTCGACGGTGGGATCGACCGAGGGGGGGACCAGCCGATAGTTCCATGAGGGCGTGATGTCGATGCGGGCGCCCGGCATGACGGCATTCAGGTGTTCCTGCAGTGCACGCTGGGCGCTGGTCAGGGCATAGGGTTTTTCACCAACATCCAGGGCGGTGCTGCCAGGCATCGCTCGCCAGTGGTAGAGGATGCGCGGGATGTGGACAATTTGGTGCGGCTTGATCTGGCGCACGCAGCGCAGGGCCAGGTCGTAGTCCTGGGACCCTTCAAACCCGGGGCGGAACCCTCCCACCTGCTCCACCAAGGCCCTGCGGTAGACCCCGAGGTGACTGATCATGTTATGGCCCAGAAACAGGGTGTGGTTCCAGGCGGTCTTCATGTATGGGCCAAACCGCGCGCCGTCAGGCCCCAGCTTGTCCTCATCGCTGTAGAGAATGGCCGCCTCCGGGTGCAGGCGCACGGCATCTGCCACCCAGTGCAGCGCATCCGGTGGCAACAGGTCATCGTTGTCCATCAGCACCACAAAATCACCGCTTGCCAATCCCAGGGCCGAGTTGGATGCATGGGAAATGTGTCCGTTGATGGCGCGGCGTGTGATCTTGATGCGTGGGTCGGCTTGTGCCCATTCAACCAAAGCCGGCCAGACCTCTGCATGGCTGGATGCGTCATCCGCAATGCACAACTCCCAGTGAGGGTAGCTTTGGGCCTGGACCGAAGCAATCGCTTCCTGCAGCAGGGCAATCGGCGGGTTGTAGACAGGCATCACCACCGAGAGGCGACACGGTGACGCATTGGATTCAGCCGCTTGCCGCTGTGCCTGCAGTTGTTCGGGCGAAGCGCGGCCAAATTGCTCGGCCCATTCCGTGTAGCCGATGCTGCTGGAGGGGCGCCAGTCACGGCTTCGGCGCACGCGGTACCACAGGCTGCGAATGCCCTCGTCGCGCACGATCTGGGCCACGCGCCGCAGCCGGCCGAACAGGCGCCTGAAGGGCGTTTTGCGCAAGCGCAGCGTCATTTCACGAATCGGGGCGGTCATTTTCCAGCTGCTGCTCGCCTTGATGGCCTCCATGTCGGTGGCCTGACGTTGGATCAGGGCATGGGCCTCGGACAGGTGTTGGTCGAACAATTCGCGTTCTTGGCGGCGCAGCGTCATCAGTTCGTCGAAGCTGCGCTGCGCGTCCAGCAGCTTGTGCTCCAGGTCGGCATACCCCCATGCGCGCTCCATGAGCGCCCGCTTCTGATCGGAGGTCCACATGGACGACCATTTGTCATGGATGACGGCCGAGGCGTCCGAGCCAGCGCCAGTGTCCTCGTGCACACCAGAGCTGTTGTGGATGCGATAGGCGGCGCTGGTGCCGGGCAGGTGCATGAACACCGTGAGGCGGTTCAACTGAAGCCAGAAGTCCCAGTCTTCATAGCGGTCCAGATGGGGGTCGAACCGGCACCCCGCATCGAGCAATGACCGGTGAAACATCACGCCATGGATGGGCGTCAGATTGCCTGCGGGCCAGCGCCCTGGATCGACAGGCAGATCAAAAATGGCACCGGTGGGTTGATTCAGATCGTTGACCAGTGCGACCCCGGTGTACGCTGCTTTGGACAGGGTTTGGGCCCCCAACACCTGGGCCAGCCGGGCCACGTGATGCGGCATGAACCAGTCGTCATCGTCCAGAAAGATGAGCCATGGACCCTCGGCTGCCTCCAGGAGTGCGTTGGCCGCCTCAGATCGAGAAAGGCGCCTGTCCGTGGGCAGCAGCGTGACGGGATGGGGGCCGCACCGTGCCGGCACCGCGGCATGGTCTGGCAGCACGGCCTGCACCAGCACCTGAATGGACGGGTGCGTTTGCAAGGCGAGGGAGTCCAGCGCTTGCTGCAGGTAAGGCCGGTTGGCGCTGCGGATCAGGACACTGACCTGCGGTGCAGAAGCCATGGGGGCCGAATTCCAGGGCTGGGCATGGCAAGTCAGCGAGGCGGGAAACCCCACGGGTTCGGAGTCTGGAGGGAGCGCCTCCAGCAGGTGAAACGCCTCGACGGCTTTGACCGACTGGCCCAATGTGTAGGTCCGGTATCGGTTCAGGCCCGCGATCTGCAGGTCATAGTCCTGGTGGTGCAATTGCGATGTGAAGCACCGCATGGCTTGCAGCTTGAGCCCGGCCACAGCGGTGATGTCGATCAAGGCGTTGGCCCGGAGGGGTTGCCCCACCTCGTAGTACATGAGCCGCACGCGATGGTCGCAGGCCCGCGCCGCCAGAAGCGCGAGTCGGCAGGCCTGGCGATGGTCGGGGTGTACCTCCCAGGGGGAGGGCGCCAGCAGCAGGTCGACGTGGCGTGACCGGAGCAAAGCGACCAGGCGCTCCACCATCGGGCCATCGGCATACACACCACGGTCTGCCACATGCCAATGCGTGGGTGCGGCCAGCCCCAGCACTTTGGCCGCGTGCTCGCTTTCCCGGTGCCGGCTGCTCACGTGGCCCTGGGCATCCCCGCTGGTGAGGATCAGCGCATGCACGTTGACATGGTGTTGCGCGTAGAGCGCCAGTGTGCCGCCGCAGCCAAACACCTCGTCGTCTGGGTGAGGGGCAATTGCCAGGACCGATGTGGCCTCGGGCAAAGGGGTGGCGGTGTAGGGGGTCAGGGCAAATTCCAAGGCGGTGCAGGCAGAAAGGGGTAGGCAGGGTCAGTCTGCGTCGTCAGGGTCCAGGCATGGGGCCGGCGCATCGGGACGCAAACCATGAGGGCATGGCTCAGTGGTAGCGCACCCACAGAGTGGGCACCATGGCCACCAGGCTCAGCGCCAGAAAAGCCACGGGCATCCAGGTGTCACGCCATCGTGTGGACGCATAGGCAGTGCGCGGGCCGGCCAGTGCGCAAGCCAGCAGCAGGGTGGGCAACAGGAAGTAGCGGCCCTGCACCCCTTCGATCTGAGCAGCAGGCCAGGGAGTCCAAGTGAGCAACATTGCCAGAAAAACCAGGAACGCTGCACACAAGGCGCTTGCACCCACCCACCACTGCAGCACAGCCGCCTCAGGGCTGGCCTCGTTCCGGCGGCGGGGGGCGGCCAAACACCCAGCCAGCAGCCCACCCAGCAGCACCGGGTACGACCACCCGGGCAAGGGGGTGTCGAGCCAGCCCAGAATGCCAATGAACGAGTGCCCGTAGAACTCCCGCCGTGCCGGGTCTGACAGGGTGTTCAGAAACACCTGAGCCAGCTCCAGCGGATGGGCCAGGAAATGCTGAACCAATGGGCCTGTGCCCACGGAGCGGGTGACGCGGGTGTCCACGGTGGATGCCATGGCGTGCCACAGCCAGCCGGCGGTGAGTGCCGTGGTCAGCAGCCCCCACGCTCCCCCCATGACGAGGCGGCGCCGTTGCCAGGCCAGCAGGAAAGGCAGGGCCAGCAGAGCGATCATGTGGACCCGGGCGGTCACCAGCAGCGTGATGCCGATGGCCAATACCAGCCAGTGGCGCAAAGACGGTGCGGGTCGATCTGGCTGGGTGAGTTCGAACGACAGCGCCACCACCGCGAGCGTCAGGCTGGCGCACAGGCCATCGATCACCGGGGCCGTGAATTGGAACAGGCTCATGGGCAAGGCGAGCAGCATCCACACCATGGGGGTGGGTTGCAACCTGCGCAAGGCGGCAGCCAGCAGCAGAGCGCACACCAGCCAGACCATGGCCCTGGCCATCCAGTAGCTGGTGATGACGTTCAGGCCCAGGTGCCGGCCCACCCACAACCCAGTGGCGCTGGGCAGGTAGATCAGTGGGTTGTAGTAGCCGGTGCCGGGAACCTCAAAAAATTCCAGCTGGTCCGACCAGTGGATTTCTCCGACTAGGGCCCGCTTTTGTTCGTCGGTGATGGACGTGCGCGCGGGGGCCTTGATCAAATGGCTGTGCAGCACAAAAAACTCAACGAGCTTGTGGTCGGTCAGGCCGCCGGTCGATTTGCCTGCAGGGGTGCTCAGCACCCATTGACCACGCGACAGCATGTCCGCCCTGGCCACGTGTGACAGCTCGTCCGGGGATTGGATGGGCGGTACCAGCGTGGCGACGCACCACACCACCAGCAGGGCAATGAGAGCCTGCCATGCCGGGGTGTACTGGCCGTGGTGGGCGCGCATCATGGTGGGCCCCTCAGTGGCCGTAGGCGGACAGGCATATCCCGGCGCCGATCAGCACCGCACCTGCCAGCGTTTGCCAGTGCAGTGGCTCATCAAGCCACCACCACGCCAGCGCCGGGACAACGAAATACACCAATGCCACGAACGGGAACGCTACCGTGAGCGGGACCTTGCGCAGCAAGGCAATCCACAACACCGTGGACACGGCATAGACCATCAACGCCCACCACAGGTCCCCATTCATGACCACATGGGTTGTGATGTCCAGCGGCGACAGCATGCGTTGCGCCGCCCGCTTGAACAGCACTTGCCCAACAGCCAGTCCCATGACTGTCATCAGCAACAACGAGGACAACGTCAGATTCATGGCGGGGTCGTCAACGGATTCAGGGGTGTCGGTCGTGCAAATCCAGGTGCAACGGGCGTTTCGGGACGTTGGCCACATCGAACGCCACGAACGCCAGCAGCAACTGCAACCCCATCAAGGTGGGCAAGGCCGCGAGCATCACCGTGCCTGTGGGGGTGGGCAACCCGCTGCCTGCGGCTGCGAGCCAATGCACCAGGCCAAACACCACCCCAAATCCAAACAGGGCGCAGCCCGCCAGCAACTCCAGGGAGGCCACGGTCATGTCTCGCAGGAAATAGTTGTAGACGATGCGCTTGAACAGGTTCTTGGCGTGTTTCCACACAAACTCGCCCAGTATGTTGCGAATGACCAGTTGGCTTTTTTCCTCGCCGTAGTGGGCGTCCATGGGCACATCCACCACCACCGCCCGCAGCGTGTTCAGGCGAAACAGCATGTCGGTCTCGAAGAAGTACCGGGCACTGATCCGCTCCAGGGGCAATCGGGCCAGGACCCGGGCGTGGATGGCCGTGTAGCCATTGGTGGTGTCAAACAGGTGCCAGTAGCCGGTCGAGAGCTTGGACGCGAGAGACAGCACGGCGTTGCCCACGATCCGCACCTTGGGCATCTGGCCAATCTGGCGCAGGTCGTAGAAGCGATTGCCTTTGGTGTAGTCGGCGTGCCCGCGAAGGATGGGGGTCACGAAATGCCCGATCAGTGCGGGGTCCATCTGGCCATCGCCATCGAGTTTGACCACCACCGAGGCGCCCGCCAGCAGCGCGGCCTGGTAGCCGGTCATCACCGCCGCCCCCACGCCGCCATTGACCGGTCGGCTCAGCACGCGAACGCGCGGGTCCTGGCAATGGTCGGTGACCCATTGCCCGCTGGCCTGCGGACAGGCGTCATCCACCACAAAAATGCTGTCGACCTCGGGTCCGATGCGCGCCAGCACGTCAAGGATATGATCGCGCACGCAATAGCTGGGAATGACAACACAAACGCGGTTGGACATGCGCGTGGATTGTAGTCAGGCCACCATCTTCTGAAATCTTGCCCCATTGTCGGGCCGCTCGGTATGGACCGTCGACAACGTTTGCTCGAACACATTCAGCCGGCTGACCAGGTGGGCCTGGAAATCGGCCCCCTGTGTCGGCCGGTCGTGGCCCCCGATGCGGGCAGGATCCATTACGCTGACCACCTGAGCACCGAGGGGCTGCGTCAAAAATACGCGCAAGACCCGGGGGTGGATGTCAACGCCATCGTGCCGATCGACTTTGTGTGGGGCGTGAACGGGCTGGCAGCTGCCGTGGGTCCCCTGAAGTTCGACTACGTGGTGGCCTCCCACGTGGTGGAGCATGTGCCCGACCTGATCGGGTGGCTTCAAGAGATCGGCCGGGTGTTGAGGCCAGGTGGCCTGTTGAGCCTGGCGGTGCCCGATCACCGCTGGACCTTTGACTGCGTGCGCCAGCCCACGAGCCTGTCCATGGTGCTGGAAGCGCACCTGCTGGCCTGGAAAACCCCCGCCTTGCGGCAAGTGCTGGACCATTTCCTGGAGCACGTTTCCCCCGAGGTGGCTCAGGCCGAGCCCTTGAGCCGCGGGGCATTGGGCTGGGACGCGGTGGACCAGGCCAAGGTGGACTTTGTGTTCCACGGCGGAGTACCGCTGTTGAACCAGCAGGTGGCCGCCTTGGCGCAGGGGGCCTACATTGACGCCCACTGCAGCGTGTTCTCCCCGCACTCCTGGTTTGCGTTGTGCAAGGGCCTGGCCAGGCTGGATCTGATGCCGTTCAAGTGCAGGTCGTTCTCCGGCACCCAACGCGGCGACGGGGAGTTCTTTGTCACCCTGGAAAAACTCGACGAATCGCTGTCTGCCGAGCAGCGCACACACCAAGTGATTCACAGCCTGCCTGTGGTGGCGCCTCCCCTGCTGGAGGGGGAGGTCCATGCCTTGCAGGCCCAGGTCGCCGCCTTGCAAGCCCAGCTGGCCGCACAAGCGGTTGGGCCATCGTGGTGGCGGTTGCTTTGGGCGCGGGCCACCGCGCCATGGGGCAAGGGGCGTGCGTGAGACACGCTGATGGCCTCCAGCACGCGGCCCCCGAGAACCCGGCGATCGAGTGTCTGAGGGGGGCGGCGGCCATCATGGTGGTGGCATCGCACTATGCGCACATGGTGTCGTCCGACCCGGGTCTGCTGCACGTGGCCACCACCGGGGTCAACCTGTTTTTTGTGCTCAGCGGGTTTGTGTTTGCCCCCTATTTCATGGGCAAACCATTGCACTTGGCCGCGCATGGAATCCGGCGGTTTTTCCGCTTGTATCCGCTCTATGTGGTAGCGCTGTTGACCTACGCGGCACTGAAGTGGCCAGACCCGGCCGCTTGGCAGCACATGGGCCGGCACCTGTGGATGGGGCACACCCTGGCAGGCCTGGATGTCGCCTTTTTCTACAACCCAGCCTTCTGGAGCTTGCCGCCGGAGGTCGAGTTCTATCTGGCACTGCCGCTGCTGGCCTGGTGCAGCCGGCGCTGGGGTTTGTGGCCGGTCACCGGGTTGGCGCTGTTCATGCACGGCGTGCTGGTGGCGTGTGCCGTCCCGGGCGACACCTCGGTCACACCCCGTGCGATCGCCACCGTGCACTTGCCGGGGGTGTTGATTCAGTTTGTGCTGGGTGTCTGGGCCTACAGGCTCTCTGGTTGGCTGGCTCAACCCGGGCCTGTGTCGAGCCAAGGCCGGGTGACACCTTCTCACCAGGTGCCGATCATGTGGTCTCTTGGGTTGGCGCTGGGTTTGATGGCCAGCTTGCTCGCGCTGTACAACCACGCGGTCGTGCCGGGGCCCGCCCACACGGCCACGCTGTCTGTCTGGATCACGGGGAACCTGGGTTTGTGGGCCGCGGTCTGCCACGCCAGCGTGGTGGTGGTGGCCGTGCAGTGGGCCTCGACCCACCCGCCATGTGGGTGGGCGAAGTCGGGCTGCCTGGTGTTGGGTCAGCTCAGTTACGGCCTGTACCTTTTTCACAACGCAGTGCCGCAGGCACTGGCCCGCTGGTGGCCCCAGGTCAAGGGGTGGCCCATGCTCGTGGCCAGTGTGTGCGGGGTGGTGGGGATCGCCTACCTGCTCCACCTGGGGGTGGAGCGCCCCATGAGGCAGTGGGGGCGACATCTGGCGTTGCGCCTGGCCGCTTGAGCCACTTCGGCGGGCGCGCTTGACGCAGCGCGCAGGTGCAGCGCTCGAAAAAGGTGTGCAAGCACCAGGGGGTGAGAACGCGGTTCAGGCCATGCTGCCGCGACCCCCGTGGAGCCCACCAGCGCTCATCAGGGGGCTGCTGGAATGTCCAATGTGACCCACCCATGGGACCTCTGGATGGAGGCCCCGGGCTCGGCAATCAACACCGCATACACCCCCGGCTCCAGCAGGCCCCACTCCGTGTCTGTCCAGGGCTGGGCGATGGATGGGCGGCAAATGGCCGGGCGCATGCCCAGTGAGGGGCTGAAGGCCATCACGCCTGGGGCGTGGGGCCACAGCTGACGCCACTCCTCTGGGGAGCGGCACACCTGGCGGGTGTCGCGCGCGGCGCGATGTGGGGGCGACAACCTGTCCAGCCACGGGGCATACCTCCCAAACCAGGCATGGTGCTTGCGGAAGTACACCTGACGTGCCTCCAGCATCAAGGGGGCTTTGGACGGTTTGTGCCGGTAGGTGTGCACGGCCTCACAAGCGGGGACCAGGCCCAATGTCCAGCCCGCTTGGCGCAGCCGGATGCTCAGGTCGGCGTCCTCAAAAAACATGAAGTAGTCCGGGTCGAACAAACCGCCGGCTGCATCAACGGCGCGGCGCCTGAGCAGCAGCACCGCGCCCGACAACATGCTCACCTCGAACGCCGGGGTGTGGTCAGACATCTGCGCCTGGGTGTGTGCCACCGATTGGCGGCCGAGCCATCGGGCCAGGCCTGGCGCATGGCCTGGCCACGACAGCGCCAGACCCTGCCAGGGAGATTGCGGGTTGGGCGCGGGCAGCACAAACCCATGGTGGTCATCCCAATAGGTTTTGGGCGACACGGCCGCCCAGTGGGGGCGGGCTCGGAGTTCCGTGGCCAGTCGCAGGATGTGGTCTGGCCTGATCCGGGCGTCCGGGTTCAGCAGCAACACGAACTCGGCGGTGGATTGGCCCCAGGCCAGGTTGCAGCCTTTGCCAAACCCCAGGTTGGCGGTGGGGTTGTGCAGCTGCACCTCGGGCCTGTTGGCGCAGAGGGACCGCAGTGCAGCGGCCTCGCCAGCGTCGCAGCTGTTGTCCACCACCCAGATGCGCCCGTGCGGCCAGGGCGTCAACAGGCCCAGCGCACCGGCCAGATCCGACGCGCTGTGGTAGTTGACCAGGATGATGTCGATGTCCAAACGCCGTGGTCCTGCGTGAGTCAGGAGGCGGTGTCTTCATCCGCTGTGGGAAACACCCCCAGCAGGTGAGAGGCCCACCAGCGGCCGGGTTCGCGCAGGATGTTCCGCTCGATGAAGGCCACGATCGGGGCGTAAGTGCGTTCGCGCTGCAGCCGCTCGCCCCATGCCGCATGGTCTCGCGGGTCTGACATGGGGGTACCCTCCCAGGCGTAGTGGCCCGGGCGCACCATCTTGCTGCTCATGCCCATGAGCAGGCTGTCGGTGTCAATGGCCATGCGCAGAGAGCTGTCGGCCATCCGTCGCCGCTGACCCATCCACTGCACCCATGTGCCCTTGGTCGGGTCGGCGCCAGCCGGTGTTTCGGTGGCCACCACCACAATGCCCCCGCCCTGCAGAACCTCCTGGAAGGTCGCTTTGCTGGCGCTGGCAGTGGGCAGCAGCCGGCCTCCGCCCATCACGGCCTCGTAGCGGCTGTATTTGGCCCGGTAATACCGACGGATCGTGGGGTGCACCCTCGGGTCCAGCACCACGTCCGAGGTCATCAGGTACACGGGGTGGCCGAGCCGCGCCATGGCGATCAGGCCCAGGAACACGCTGTCGAAGTGCCCCATGGCCACCACCAGCCCGCGCTTGGGGTCGCGCTGGGCGAGCGCTTGGCGCACAGGCTCTAGGTCGACATGCCAGCGGTGGGTGGTGCCCTGGATCGCGATCATGGCGTCCAGTTCTTCGCGGGCCACCGTTTGGTAGCGCTGCACGACCAGTTCCTGCACCTCGTGGTCTGAAATGCCAGGGTACATGGCTCGAAAGCTGGCGGCGCAGCGCTCGCCAATGTAGGGAATGCCCACCGCCATCTCGGCCCAGTCGCGCGCGCGTCTGGCGTTGAAGGCGCCGCGCCGCTGCGCAAGCGCCATGCCCCAACCCAAGGGCAGCCGCGCCATCAAGGGCAGCAAGAGACCGTAGTCCAGTGCTTGTGAGGCGTAGCGCCAGCCTTTGGCGGTGTACCAGGGGGCGTGCTCGGTGGTCATGGTGTGGAGGGGGTGTTGGAGGGCCGGGCCAGAATTTGTGCCATGGCCCGAGCGGAATCGCCCAGGCGATGGATTTCAAAGCAGGGCGTGAAAATCGGCAGCAACAGTTGCCATTTGTGTTCGAACCGCTCCGCGCTGCGCAAAATCCGGGCAGCCACCGCGGCCACTTCGGGGCCCTGCATCGGTGTGTCAGACCAGTGCTCACAGCAGGCGTCCACGGCAACCGCCACCTTGCCCTGGGCCTGGGCCTGGAGCACCAGATCGGTGGCGTAGAAGTCAAAGCCCAGCGCCGGGTCCATGCGCAAGCCGCTGTCGGCCCTGACCGCCACCAGCAATTCGTCCAGGCTGTCCACCAGGCAGGGCAATGCCGCGTGCTCCTTGAGCGGGTGCCCCCGATCAATCACATGCCCAGCGCGCTGAAACTGAGGTTGTGCGGGTGCCGGGGCGGGTAAGTCCGGTGATTTTTGGACGCCATACAGCCCTGCCAAGGCCACATGGGGCCAACGGCGCTCCGCTTCCTCCAGCCGCTGGACAAACAGGTCGGCCCAGCCAGGCGGCAGGTGCACATCCTGGTGCACCCAGACCACCCATCGCTGCGCCGGGGCCGAGTCCATCACGGCATTGAAGGCCTGGGCCGCCGAGGTGCAGTTGACATGGACCACCAGTGGGTGGCGGCCGGCGCCGATGCACTCGGATTTGGCCAGGCATTCGTGGAACGTGGGCCAGTTGTTGACGCTGCAGACAAACAGCAAGTCGCTGGAATTCATGGCGGTTGGGGTGTGAAACGCTCAGAGGAAGTCGGTGTCGCCGCCCATCCACCACCAGGGCAGGTCAGTGGCGGGGGCGTCCAGCAGTGAGGTGGTGGGCACCCCGATGCGGGCCACCTCATGCACCTGCGTCTGGGCTGGCTCCAGCGCGTGGCCATGGCGCAAGCTGGCCACCACCAGCGGGCTGGCCCACAGCGTCAGCGCGTGGGCGCCCGCGCGAGTGGCTTCGCGTACCACGGCGTGTGCCGCCATCGGCAGCAAGGCCGTGGGGCCGATCCAGTCCAGCCATTGTGCTTCCAGGCCATCCAGGCGCCAGACGATCAGGCCCTTGGGGTGTGACGACCAAAGGCGCTTGACCCATGTGCCCAGGTAGCGATGGCCCGGTCGGCGGCCGTACCGCCAGACCAGGTGGCTGGCGTTGCGCTCGCCCAGCAGCAGCGGTGAGGGGCGGCGAGCATGGTCGTCTTGCATGTGCGCCCAGGCGGTGTCCATCCAGGCGGCCTTGTCGGTCCAGGCCGCGTCGGTGGTGACCTGCCAGGGCCACAGGCTGGCAGGTGTCTTGACGGCACTCCGTGCGGTCAAGGGCCACCGCACGGATGACATGGCGCCACCGTCGGCCAGCAAGCCGAGTTTCTCCGCCAGATGAAGGTGGCGGCTGCTCGGAAAACCAAATCCCAGCGCATGCGCCCGTCGAGCGCCCAGGCGGCTGGTGTAGAGGCTTTGGGAGACTTGGTAGAACGGGCCCCGGCGCGTCAGCAGGCCACGCCAGTCCGGGTGCACCATGACGTCGCCAATCTGCAGACCGGACATCAAACGGTGCCCCCAGCGCAGCCGACGGGGTGTGCCGCCGCAGCAGGCGATCATCTGTCCCTCGTGCCACAGGGTGGCCGCCTCGCCCTGGCCGGCGTGGTATTTCCAGGCAAACCAGTCGGGCTGGACATCCGAGCCAAACACCCTGCGGTGCAACGCAAGGAATGCTGCTTCATCGGCGCGGGTCAGGTCACGCAGTTCGAACCGGTGGTCGCCGATGCAGACGGTTTGGGGCGCCTCACTCATGGGCCCAATTCCGCGTGGGCTGATCGCCATTGGTGCGGCAGGATGACCACGCCTTGTTCCGGCCCTTGTTGCGTCACATGCAGCCAAAAACACTGTTCCACCAGGTCGTAGGGGTGAACCCCGTCTTCGGTGATCAGCAGGCAGGTGACGCTGTACCTGCCTTTGAGCAATGGCAACCGAGGCCAGCACAGCACGGCACGCCCGCGCCCGTCTGGCGTGAGGCGCATCGACACCTTGTCGATGGCTGTGGTCGAGGCCGTGAGGGTCAAGCCATTGGCATCGTTCAAGCCAATGCCCACACTCGGCGGGGGCAACTGGGGGTCGATGACGAAGTCCAGCGTCAGGGTCACATCGGTCAACCCGGAGTCGGCTGGCAGCGTGCCGCCGGCGCCAATGGTTTGCGCGCCATTGGTGACTTGCACGTCCACGATCCGGCCGGTGCCGGGTGCGGCCGCTGCCACCACGCGGGCGCCCGACCGCAAGTCCTGCAAGCGGGCCTGCTGTTCGGGGCTGGCCGAGGTGCCCTGGTTGGCCAGCCCCAAGTCCACGTTCAGCTGCGCCTGGTAGGCTGCCGTCACGTCAGAGGGGGTGCCATCCATCTTGAGCTGGCCGCCTTCCAGCCAGAGCGCGCGCGTGCACAAGGCCTGCACCTGGTACAGCGAGTGGGAGCAAAACAAAATGGTCTTGCCGGCGTCCTTCATCTGCATGATGCGGTCAAACGACTTGCGCGCAAACGCGCCGTCACCCACAGACAACGCCTCATCAATCACCAAAATGTCGGGGTCCACGCTGGTGGCCACTGCAAACGCCAGCCGCATGAACATGCCGCTGGAGTAGGTCTTGACAGCCTGGTGGGCAAAACGGCCAATGTCGGCAAAGTCGAGGATCTCGGGCAGCTTGTGCTCGACCTCGGCGCGGCTCAGCCCCAGAATGGCCGCGTTCATGCGCGCGTTTTCAATCCCGGAGAATTCCGGGTTGAAGCCGGCCCCCAGCTCCAGCAGGGCCGCCACCCGGCCGTGCACCTCGAGCTGGCCACAACTGGGTGTGAGGGTCTGGCACACCGTCTGCAGCAAGGTGGACTTGCCGGCGCCATTGCGGCCGACCAGGCCCACCACCTCACCGCGCCCGATCTCGAAAGACACCTCGTTCAAGGCCCAGAACGGGCGGCCATAGGGCCGGACCCTGCCCCAAAGCAGGTCTTTCAGGCGGTCAGACGGCTGGTCGTAGAGCCGGTAGCACTTGCCCAGCCGCTCGGCCCGAATCGCCCATTGGCTGGACTCCTGCTGGGGCATCTCAGACCACATCCGCAAAGCCTGGTCGAACGCGCTGGAACAGCATGGCCGAGCCTGCTGCCAGCGCCAGGCAGGCGGCACTGACCACCCACAGGGCACTCCAGTCGGGCCAATGCCCCGCAATCAGCACCTGGCGTGTCTGCTCTATCACCGTGGCAAGTGGGTTCAGTTGCAGCCATGCCCTCCAGGCGCCGGGCAGTGCGCTGGTGGGGAAAAACACTGGGCTCAAAAACAGCAGCACACTCGCCGCCAGGCCCACCAGGTTGACCACATCCCGCACAAAGGTGCCAATGGCCGACAGCGCCCAGCCAATCGCCAGAGCCAGGGGCACCAATGGCAACCAGACCACGGGCAGCGCCAGGGCACTGGCCGGCAAGGCGCCAGCGTCCATCCACTGCGCCAACACCAGCAGCCCGCCAGAAATCAGCAAGCCCAGCAGGGCTGGCAGTGTGCTGCTCCAGGCCAGCACGTCCAGGGGGAACACCACTTTCTTGACCAGATGGGGCTGGTCCAGCACCAGCCTGGGCGCTCGCATCAGGCACTCCGAGATGAAGTTGAAGACGATCAACCCCGAAAACAGGTGAATGGCAAACCCGAGGTCGGTGCCCTCGGTGTCGGCCCAGCGCAGCTTGAAGATGTGCCGGAACACCACCGTGTACACCACCAGCATCAGCACAGGGCTCAGCACCAGCCACAGGGTGCCCAGCCAGGAGGCGCGGTAGCGTTGCGCCACTTCGCGGCGGGTGAGCTGCCAGATCAGTGGCGCGTGCTGCCAAGGCAACAAAGAGCGGGCAATGGCTTTCATGACGGGTCTGCGGGTGCGGCGGTGGCCGCAGGTGCCGATTTGTTGGGGTCCAGCCGGCCTTCGGCAATGTCTTTGAGCAGATCGGGCCGCACCAGCCTCAGCACCGTGCCGTCTCGCAAAAAGATCTTGTGAAAAAACAGCACCTGAAATGCGCGCGTGACGGTCTCACGGCTCGCATTGATCATGATGGCGAGCTCTTGGTGGGTCGGGGCATTGTCCAGCGAGCCGTCGGCCTGGGCGCGTTTGGCGGCTTCATTGGATGACTGCTGCTGGTGCAATTGTAGGAGCAGCACACACAGCCGCTGGAACGGGTTGGGCAGGCTCAGCAACTTGCGCTGGTCGGTCACCGACCGAACCCGGGCGGCCAGCCGGCTCATCACGGCGCGGGCCATCTGCGGTTGGGTGTAAATCAGCTCGCGCGCCAGTTTCACGTCCAGCACCGCCACGGTGGACCGGGCGGCGGCCACCACGAATTCGGAAGGGGGCTGTTCGTCCACCACCGAGAGTTCGCCAAAATAGTCCCCGGGCTCCACGAAATACAGCCCCACGCTGCGCCCGTCCAGCGTGAAGTCCACCCCCTGCAGCCGGCCATCCACCAAAAAGCCCAGCGCCGCGGTGGGGCTGTCCTTGGACAGCACCATGGCGCGTTTGGCAAACGAGTGCAGGGTCATGTGCGCCGACAGCACCTCCAGCACCTGCTGCGGCAACGAATGCAGCAGCGGAAACTGGCGGATCAGTTGGAGGGAAATCGGCATGCGGCCAAATTTTAGGGGGCAGGTGCCGCACAGGTGGCAAGTGACATGCGCCTTCCTGGCCTCGCAACGGCGTGAGCGTAGGCTAACTTTTGAACGAACTGGCCCTAAGTGTGATGTCGGGCACACATTTCAAGGCTTGCAACGTGAGAAAATTCAAGAATGATGGGGAAATTCCCTGTTCATGTGAGGTTTGCTATGGGCTGGTTTCGTCTAACTCCTGTTTTTGCTGCTGCGTCGGTGTGCGCCATGGCGGCCGTGCCGGCTTGCGTCCTGGCGCAAGCTCAGCCATCGTCTGTGGTGGCTGGGGCCGTGGCCAAAGAAGCGCCGGCCATCGTGGGGGAAACCACCCTGGTCATCGGTGTGGTCAAGCTCACGTCTCTCGATGGTTCGCAGCGTGCCCTGGAGCGCGGGGCGGCCGTGCGGGTGGGCGACAAGATCGAAACCGAGGCCGGCGGGCATGTCCACCTGCGGTTTGTGGATGGCGGGCGCATGAGCGTGCGGCCCTTGAGCCGCCTGCAAATCGAGAACTACAACCACTCCTCCCAGAACCCAGAGTTGTCTGCCATCAAGTTCCGGCTCGACGAAGGCGTGGTGCGTTCCATCACCGGGGCGTGGGGCGAAGCGGCCAGGGAGCGGTTTCGCCTGAACACGCCGGTGGCGGCCATCGGCGTCAAGGGCACCGACTTTGTGGTCAAGTCCGACGCCGACAACACCCTGGCCTCTGTCTACACCGGTGCCATCGTCCTGTCACCGCTGGACCAGGCCTGCCGTGGCAGCCTGGGCCCCTGTGTGTCGGGTGCAGAAAAACTGCTGTCCGAAGACATGAAGGGGCAGATGCTCTTGCTCGGTCGTGCGCAGCCGGCCCCGCAGGTGGTGCCGGCGGTGGACCTGATGGCCCAGAACCTGCGTGGCAGCACGGTCACGGCGGCCGATGGCTCTGTGGCCAGCA
Organism: uncultured Burkholderiaceae bacterium; assembly: GCA_964551485.1. Lineage (GTDB taxonomy): Bacteria > Pseudomonadota > Gammaproteobacteria > Burkholderiales > Burkholderiaceae_C > CAZKDU01. The sequence continues at coordinate 4,449 of CAZKDU010000008.1, read as the reverse complement.
AATCGGACAAAACCCCCCGTGCCGATGGCGGCATCACCTATGCCGCCGCTGTGCAAACCATCGTGGGCGACATCAAGGGCGCCAACGCCCTCAACGGTGCGGGCTACGACGGCCACGGCCAGCTCATGTGGGGGCGTTGGTCCTCCGCGTCGCTGATCGACGGCGACCTGCTCAGCCGCACATTCTCGGAAGCGCAGCGCGCCACCGTGGCCACGGCCGCAGCAGGGGCGGCAGCCACGCCGCAGCGCGAAGCCACCGTCGGCAACGGCATTTTTGGCCTGTACCGCGACAACCCGAACGGCGCCACCTCGCTGACCACCGGCGAAACCTCGGCCAGTTTCCGCCTGAACTCCAGCGCGGCCCAGCTCAACACGGCCGATGCACGTGTGGAGGCTGTGCGCGTCAATGGCGGCAGCCTCAACCTGGACTTTGCGCGCGCCAGTTTCTCCACCAGCCTGGGGCTTTCCAGCCCCAGCCTGGGCAACGACACCCTCACGGCCAGCGGCACGGTGACCTCCAACGGGCTGCTGCTGCCGCAATCTGGCAATGCCTACGTGGCCGGCGCCCTGAGCCTGGACGCACGCGAGGCGGGTTACTTCTTCGACAAGTCCACCCCTGCGGGCTACCTGCGCGGCATCACGCTCTGGGGTCGCTGACTTGACCCGCCCTGGCCCGATGCGGGGCCGCCGATGGGTGGCCGGCTTGAGCTTGTCCCTGGCGTTGCTGCTGTGGGCGGCCTCGGCCTTTTTCTCCGGGGGCTGGCTGGCCCAGCTGGAAGAGCGCTCCGGCGACCTGGTCTGGCGCCTCACGGCCGACCGCAAAGACGAGCGCCGCCTGATCGTGGTGGACGTGGACGAGCGCAGCCTGCGCGATGTGGGCCCCTGGCCCTGGCCCCGCGCCACCCAGGCCAAGCTGATCGAGCGCATTGCCGAAGAGGGGGCGCACCAGCAGATCCTCGACATTGTGTTTGCCGACCCGCGCCCAGACGACGCGGTGCTGGCCAAGGTGCTGGCCAGCCGCAACGCCGTGTTGGCCCAGGTGTTTGCGCTGGAGCAAGGCGGCTCCCCTTCCGGGGGGCAGTTGACCGGGGCGCTGCGCTGGCCATCGTGCCCCGCGCCGTTTGGCCAGGCCACCGGGTACCTGGCCAACACCGAGGCACTGGCCCATGCGGGCCTGGCTGCCGGGCACATCACCCCACGCGTGTCTGAAGACGGCCTGGTGCGGCACCAGCCTGCGGTCATTTGCCACGAGGGCCGGGCCTACCCCTCGCTGGGCCTGGCGGCGCTCATGCAGGGCATGTCGGAAACCGGGCTGGTGTTGCAGCGCGGGCACGGCTGGTGGGCGCCGGCTTGGCGGCTGGGCGGGGCCAGCCAGGCCATGGAGCCCGTGCCGCTGGACGAGCGTGGTGACGTGCGGGTGCCATGGCGTGTGCACCCCGACAGCTTGATCAGCCTCTCGGCCTCGGACGTGCTCAAGGGGCGTGTGCCCTCGGGCCTGCTCAAAAACGCCTGGGTGCTGGTGGGCAGCAGCGCCTTTGGCCTGAACGACTCCATTGCCACGCCTTTCGCCGGCGCGGGCGCAGGCTTGCAGGCCCACGCGCAGATCGTCACCGGCCTGCTGGATGGGCGCATGCCTTACCAGCCCCAGGCGGCCATGGCCCTGCAACTGCTGGCCGCCCTGTGTGGCGCGGCGGTGCTGGTGGGGTTGTCTGCGCACCGCTGGTTTCCGGCGCCAAGCGTTCCATTGTTGGGGTTGGGCTGGGGGTGTGGTCTGTGGCTTGTGCACTGCTACGCCTTGTCAGAGCACTCGGTGTGGCTGGGGTGGGTGCACCCGGCGGCCTTTGTATTGGCCTTGGGCCTGGCCCTGGGGGCCATCGAGCATGCCAAGAGCCGGCTGGACCGGGACCGGCTGTTCACCCATTTGTCCAGCTACCTGCCAGCGCCCGTGGCGGCCGCCCTGGCGCTGCAAAAGCCGTCGAGCGCCATCGAGGCCAGCACCCGTCAGGTGTCGGTGATGTTTGCCGACATCCGCAACTTTTCTGCCTACTGCGAGGTGCGGCCGCCTGAAGAAGCCGCGGCGGTGCTGCACGCCTTCTTTTCTGTGGCCACTCGTGTGGTGGAGCAGCATGGTGGCGTGGTCGAGTCGCTCAAGGGCGACGCCGTGGTGGCCGTGTGGGGGGCAGAGGCCACCCAGGAAGCCCCGCTGAACCAGCAGGCCAAAGCCGCCCTGGACGCCGCCTTGGCGCTGCAGCAGGCCGCCAAACCCGCGTTGCCAGACCCCGCCCCCGAAGGCCTGGAGCCCCTGGCGCTGGGCATTGGCCTGGAAACCGGGCCGGCCCTGGCGGGCTCGTTTGGTCTGGCCAGCCGCCGCACCCACCTGGTCATGGGGCGCACCGTGACGGTGGCCTCCAGGTTGTCGGACATGACGGCCGACTTGTCCCACCCCATCTTGATTGGCGAGGGCATGGCCGCCCAGGTGCGCGAGGTGGCGCTGGAGTCCATGGGCACCTTCTTGCTGGACGGGCTCAAGGTGCCGCACCACGTGTACGCCTACCCGCTGACCGACGCCCCCAAACTGCCCGTGGGGACCGACAGGCCGCAGTGATCACCCACTAAAAACCAACCGCTCGGGAATCAAATCAACAAACCAGAGCCCAGCCGTGAGAATCAGGGAGTCAACACAAAAGCCATCGGCGCTCAGGCCAGATGGCATCAGCCACCGTGCGCCCGCTGTGCGGCGCTGGGTGGCGGCCGCCAGTGTGGCGTGCCTCTGGGCAGGGGGGCTTGTGCCCTCGGCCTGGGCGGGCATACAGCAGCCGCCGCCCGACATCTGCCAGGCCATCAGCGTGCCAGGCCCTGCACAAGAGGCCGGGCCCGCGCTGAGCGCGCGCATACAGGCGCTGTCCACCCATGTGCAAGAGTGCCAGAACCACGCTGGCTTTCTGGCCACACTGGGCCACCTGCTCAACCGCCAGGGCGACCCGGTGGAGGCCATTGGCCACCTGGAGCGCTCGCTGCTGATCGAGCCCGACAGCCCGGGCGCCAAGCTGGACTTTGCCATTTCGCTGGCGCTCACCGGCGATGTGGAGGCCGCGGTGGGCTTGGTGGACGACCTGCTGACCCGGCTCGACGTGCCCGAGCTGTTGCGCCCCGAACTGCAGCGCCAGCGCGCCCAGTGGGTGGACGGCGCCTGGACCCGCCGCACCGTGGTCGGCCTGCGGCTGGGGCGAGACAGCAACGTGCTGGGGGTCCCCAACCTCAGCTCGCTCACCCTGACCCTGCCAGACCAGAACCTGCAGCTGCCCCTGGCCGACAACTTTAAAAACCAGGCGGCCACCTTTGCCCTGGTCAACGCCCAGATGGAACTGCGCCGCACCGCCCTGGACGGCAGCTACTGGGACCTGCTGCTGGCGGGCCGCACACGCAGCAGCCCGGCCGTGGCCGAGGCCGGCTCCACCCAGCTCGACGCCGCGGTGGAGCGGGGGCTGAACCTGTGGGGGGCTGGGGCGGCCGGCTTCAATGGCCTGTATGGCCTGGCCAGCTGGAGTGACCTGCGCACCCGCAACGGCGTGCAGTACCGGGTGACCGGCGTGGGTGGCGGCTGGCTGCGCCGGCCCCGCCAGCAATGCCAGACCCGCCTGGGGCTGGAGCACCAAAGCCGCCGCTACCTCAGCAACGAACTGCTCAGCGGCAGTTATTCGGGGGTGAGTGCCGGCTTACTTTGTGAGGGTGACGGTGGCCGGCAGTGGCAGCTGTCTGGCCGCTGGGGCACAGACCAGCAAACCGATGCGCTGCGGCCCGGTGGCGCCCAAAAGCAAGCCGCCCTGCGTGGGGTGCTGTACCAGCCACTGCGCCCCTACCTGGACGCCCTGGGCGCCCTGGTGCTGGACGTGGAGCTGAGCCAAACGCACGACGACACGGCGTACAGCAGCTTTTTGGACAACGGCCGCCCCAGAAACACCCAAAGGCAGCAAATAAGGGTGGAGTACCAGCGTGCCCTGGGCCGGCAGTGGCAATGGCTGGCCGGGCTGGAGGTGATACGCCAGCGTTCCAACCTGGAGTTGTTCCAGTTGCGCAACACCAGCCCCTATGTGGCGGTGCGATATGGCTTTTGAATCAAGCACTTAAGTTAGAGTGCTGATGCTTGCAGTGAGGTTGGGTCTGAAAAATCAGGTTCTTGTGACGCCCGTCACTTGTTTCCATGTCGGGCCTGCACCTACACTGCATGTAAGTTCGCAGCAGCGGCTGTTGTCTGGCAAACGCCTACACGGGTAAATACCCGCAAGTGCGTGTGTGATAATGGTTTGGCTTATCTGCAAGCTGGGAGTGGTGCCCGCAGGGGCGCGCTTTCGACGTTAAATCCGTTCGTTTTTCTTTTCCACCTTCTAAGGAAGCTCAAATGCCTGCACAAATTCTTGGCAATCCTGGGTATGTTGTTGGTCTGAACCAG
>CAZKDU010000007.1:0-23096 GCA_964551485.1 uncultured Burkholderiaceae bacterium | reverse complement strand
TCCTGAGCCTGATGCGCCCGGGCTGGAACATCAGCCTGTTCCACTACCGCAACCAAGGGGCCGACTACGGGCGCATCCTGGTAGGCCTGCAGGTGCCGGCCAGCGACCAGGCGGCGTTCCAGGCATTCCTCGACACACTGGGCTACCCCTATGTCGACGAAACCCGCAACCCTGTGTACAAAATGTTCCTCAAGGCCTTGTGAAATGGGCTTTGGCAGCTATCAAAAGCATAGCACCTCATCACCACATCAGGGCGTGGCCTCCATCACACGGCCGCGCAGCACTTCGCCTTTTTGGTAGAAATAGACCAGCCGTCCCGGGGTGCGGCCATTGACCACACGCTCGGTCGACCGGCTTTCCCCCGAGCTCACGGTGGGCTCGAGCGCCAGGTCCAGGTATTTGATGCGGCTGCGATAACGTTCGGCACGGCCCCAGCCCTGGGCCTGACGGATCTTGATGTCTGCGCTGGATGCCGGTGCCGCCGGGGCACTGGTCCCATGGCTTGCCGCCACCGCGGGCTCCGGGAACTGGATCAGCATCCGGTACTGACCCGGGGCCGGCGCCACCAATTCAAAGCGTCCTTTGGCATCGGTCAGCGTGCGCTGGCGGGTGCCCGCCACGTCCGGGATGTCCATGATGACCTCCATGCCAGCCAACGGTTTTTCCGGCGCCGCCTGTGCAACCGGACCAGCAGCCACCAGGGCCCACACCACGAAGGCCGCGCCGCGCCACCCGCCGGCAGACCACCCCTTGCCCGCGCGCAGGCCGTGCGTGTCATCCATGTGTGCGTCCTCAGTCCTTGTCTTTTTGCAGGGTGGGCATTTCCAGCGTCAGCGTGGCCGGGTCTTCCAGCGTGGGGCCGAGCAGGGCCCGCTTGGGCGACACCGACTGCAGCACCAGCCCGCCATCGACCGCGCTGCCCACGGTGAAGGGCTTGGGCGGCTTGCCATCCACCGAGATCAAGGCGGCCGATGCGCCTTGACCGGCCACCACCCCGATCAGCGTCAGGCGGGTTTCGGTGCGCTGCGGCGCATTGGGTGCTGGCATGGCCCCGAGCGCGCGCGCCAGCTGGACCGGATCGGCATAGGCACCGTCCGAGGCGCCGCCGGCCGGCAGTGGCAGGCTGCGAGCCGGCGCCATGAACCGCCCGCTCCATTGCAGGCCCCAGGCCACCGCGCTGCCGGCCACCAGGGCCCACACCAGGAACGCCATCAGCCGCGACCAGAGTTTGCTTTGCATGCTGCGATTATGATTCAGCCTGCCCGCGCCAGCTGTTTTGGCGTGCGAACCGGATGCTGTCCATGAAGTTGTTCAAACTGGGTCTCTCGCGTGGCTTCACGCTGATCGAATTGATGGTGGTGCTGGTCATCATCGGGGTGTTGGCCGCCCTGATCGTGCCCAATGTGCTGGACCGAGCCGACGACGCCCGCGTGACCGCCGCCCGCACCGACGTCAACAACATCACCCAGGCCCTCAAGCTCTACAAGCTCGACAACCAGCGCTACCCCACCGCCGAACAAGGCCTGCAGGCCCTGTTGGCCAAGCCCACGGTCGACCCCATCCCGCCGAACTGGCGCCCCTATGTGGAAAAGCTGCCCAAGGACCCCTGGGGCCGGCCTTACCAGTACATGAACCCCGGCCTCAAGGGCGAGGTCGACGTGCTGTCCTTCGGGGCCGACGGCCAGGCCGGTGGCGAAGGCAAGAACGCAGACATCGGCAGCTGGCAGTAAGGCCCAGCGCCCGCGCGCTTGCCAAGGGCATCTGCCATGCGCACACGCGTCACGGGCCAGCACAGCCAGGGGTTCACCCTGCTGGAGTTGATGATCGTGGTGGTCATCATTGCCATGGCCACGGCCGGGGTCAGTGTGGCGTTGCGCGACTCTGCCGACACCGCACTCGAGCGCGAAGCACAGCGCCTGGCCTCGCTGCTGGAAAGCGCACGCGCCCGTTCGCGCACCGCCGGCATGATGGTGCTCTGGAAACCCACGGCCACCGGCTTCGGCTTTGAAGGCCTGCCAGCCAACAGCCTGCCCACGGGCTGGCTCACGCCCGGGATCAGCCCAGGTGGCGCCGCCCTTCTGGTGCTGGGCCCTGAGCCCATCATCGACCGCCAGGCCATCACCCTGTCCCTGGGTCAGAAAACCATGCGCATTGCCACCGACGGCGTGCGCCCGTTCAGCGTGGACGCGGTGACCCCATGAGACCGTTACAGCACCGCACCCGCCAACACACGCTGGGCTTCACCCTGGTGGAGGTGCTGGTGGCGCTGGGCATCGTGGCCATTGCCCTGCTGGCCGGTACCCAGGCCAGCAACGCCCTGATCCGCACCGCCGAGCGCCAGTCCGACGCCTTGCTGGCCCAGCTGTGCGCCGAGAACGAACTGGCCAAGGTCCGCCTGGCCCAGCAGATGCCCGGCGTGGGCGACAGCAGCGTGACCTGTGTGCAGGCCGGGCGCAGCCTGGAGGTGCGCCTGACGGTCGCCCGCACCCCCAACCCCAGCTTTCTGCGCGCCGACGCCCAGGTGGTCGACGGCGCGTTCAGCCTGCTGCGGGTCTCGACCGTGGTGGGACGGTTCTGAGCATGGACCCGGCCCGCCGCCGACGCCCCGCCGGCTTCACGCTGGTGGAGCTGCTGGTCACCATCACGGTGATGGCCGTGCTCACCTTGATGAGCTGGCGAGGCCTGGACGGCATGCTGCGCGCGCGCGAGCAAGTGCAGCTGCGCACCGACGCCGTGATCACCCTGCAGACCGGCCTGATGCAATGGATGGTGGACCTCGACAACTTGGCCGAAACCCAGCAGGTCAGCGCGCTTGACTTCGACGGCGTGGTAGTGCGCCTGACCCGGCGTGACACCAGCGCCGCCCGGGACGCGATACGGGTGGTGGCGTGGACCCGCCGCACCACTGAAACCGGGGGGCAATGGGTGCGCTGGCAGTCGGCCCCGTTCAGCACCCGCAACGACTTGCTCAACGCCTGGCAAAAGGCCCGCCAGTGGGGCCGGGAACCTCAGCCGCTGGACCGCCAGCAGGACATCACCCTGGCACGCATCGACCAATGGCAGCTCTTCTATTACCGCAACAACGCATGGAGCAACCCGCAGTCCAGCGCCGCGGCCGATGGCATCCCGCAGGGCAGCAACCCCCTGGTCGCCATCCCGGACGGGGTGCGCCTGATCCTCACCCTCTCCGAGGGCCAGGCCCTGAGCGGCAACCTGACACGTGATTGGGTCAACCCGACCGTGGGAGGCGGAAAATCATGAACACGGCGCGCACGCCTGCACGCCTGCGTTCACATGGGGCGGCCCTGTTGACGGCCATGCTGACGGTCACCCTGGTGGCCAGCTTCGCGGCCGCCAGCCTGTGGCAACAGTACCGCGGTGTCGAAATCGAAACCGCCGAACGCGACCGCGTGCAAGCCGCCTGGGTGCTGACTGGCGCGCTCGACTGGGCACGCCTGATCCTGCGCGAAGACATGCGCACCGGTGGCGCCGACAGCCTGTCCGAACCCTGGGCCGTGCCCTTGCAGGAATCCCGCCTGTCCAGCTTTCTCGCGGCCGACCGTGACAACAGCGCGGACCTGGTGCTCGACACCTTCCTGTCCGGGCAGATCACCGACCTGCAATCCCGGATGAACTTCACCAACCTGCTGGACGGCGGCAAGATCGACGAATACTCGATCCAGGCGTTCTCGCGGCTCTACGAGGCACTGGGATTGCCCGAAGCCGAGTTGCGCCTGGTGGCCAACAACATGCGTCGGGTGCAGGTGGGCGACAGCAGCCCCGACCTGCCCTTGATGCCCCAACGCTTCAGCCAGCTGCGCTGGCTCGGCATGACCGATGCCACCTTGGCCAGGTTGCGGCCGTACGCCACCCTGCTGCCTGCCCGCACACCGGTCAACCTGAACACCGCACCGGTTGAAGTGGTGTACGCCGGTGTGCTGGGGCTGTCGATGACCGAGGCGCGGCAACTGGTGGAACAACGCAACAAGACCCCATTTCGCAGCATGGCCGAGCTCGGGCAGTTCATCAAGGGCGCCGACAACCTGTTCATTGAAAGCCAGCACAGCGTAGCCAGCCGGATGTTCGAGGTGCGGGGCCGCCTGCGCATGGACAAGACCGTGGTGGAAGAAATCTCCGTGGTCCGGCGTGACAGTGTGGACATCCGCACCCTGTACCGGGAACGCGTCGCCCTGCAGGATGGCACGGCCCAACCTCCCTCACCGATAAAATGAAACGATGGCCTCGCTGATCATCGCCCTGCCGTCGACCGCCACGCGGCAGGGCACAGAATACCCCTACGCGGTCACCCAAGACGGCAATGCCCTCACCGACCACGGCACCGCACCGGCCACGCTGCTGCCTCAGTGCGCCGAGTTGGTGGTGGTGGTTCCGGCCCGGCAACTTTCCTGGCATCGCGCCACCTTGCCCAAGGTGGCAGCCGGCCGGCTGCAGGAGGCCCTGGTCGGTGTGCTCGAAGAGCACTTGCTGGACGACCCGCAGTCGGTTCACTTTGCGATAGAGCCCACGGCCCGGGCCAGCCTCGGCTCGGGAGAGTCCGTCTGGGTGGCTGCTTGTGACAAAGCCTGGCTGCGCGCCGCCTTGCAGGCCCTGGAAGAAGCCGGGCGCACCGTGACACGGGTGGTACCGGAGCTGGTGCCTGGGCCCGCCCAGTGGTGGATTCATGGCACACCAGGTTCGGCCTGGTGTGCCCAGGTCAGCACCAATGGCGTGGCCGTGCTGCCTCTGGCCGCATCGCTGGGCCGCCCCGCTGGTGAGCTGTATGCTGAGCCCGCGGTGGCCACACCGGCCGAGCAAGCCTTGGGCCTGAAGGTCACGCTGCGCTCTGCCGCACAGCAGCTGGTGCTTGCTGCGCAATCCCCCTGGAACCTTGCCCAGTTCGACCTGGCTTCGGCCGGGCGCTCGGGTGCGGGCAAAAAACTCACCCATGCGTGGCAACAGCTCAGCCAGAGCGCCGGCTGGCGCCCCTTCCGCTGGGGCCTGGCAGCGCTGTTGCTGATTCAACTCGTGGCCTTGAACGCCTGGGCCTGGCGCGAGCGTGCGTCGCTGGACGAGAAACGCGAACGCATCCGCAGCCTGTTTGTACAAACCTTTCCCCAAACCCCGGTGGTGATCGATCCCGTGCGCCAGATGACGCAGCAGGTCTCGGCCATGCAGCGGGCTGCAGGTCAGCTGAGTCCGCGCGACCTGGAAGTCATGTTGGCCCAGCTCGGGGCCGTGCTGCCCGAAAGCCGCACGCCCGGGGCGCTCGACTACACCCCTGGAGAACTGAGCCTGAAAGCCCTGGACCTGAACACGCAGGAGTTCGCCAACGCCCAGTCCCGGCTGCAGGCCGAGGGCTACAGCCTGCAGAACCGCGATGGCCGCCTGCTGCTGCGCAGCGGCCCGCCGGAGGCCCGCCCATGAACCGCTTCGACAGCTTCAACCAGCGCTGGCAACAGGTGCCCGTCACCTGGCGCGCCCCCCTGGGTGCCGCCATCACCTTGGGCGCCTTCCTGCTGGTGCTGTTCTTCAACCTGCTGCCGGCGGCCCGGCTGATCCAGGGGGCGGCGGGTGACCATACCGTGCTCGACGCTCAGTTGCTGAGCATGCAGACCCTGGCCGCGCAGGCCAAGCTGCTCTCGGGCCAAGGCCAGGGTCGAGCCAACCGCGACGGCGCCGTCCGCTGGCTCGACACATCGATCAAGCAGCAGTGGCCCAACAAGGCCCAGACCGCCACCAGTGGCGACCGCGTCACCGTGACGTTCAGCAATGCCCCCGCCGATGCCTTGGCCGCCTGGTTGACAGAAGCCAGGGGCAGCGCCCAATTGCTGCCCGCTGAAGCCCGGTTGGTTCGCAGCGATGCCGGTTGGAATGGTGAACTGGTGTTCACCCTGCCCACCCGCTAAGCCCAGCCTATCGTGCGCAGCCGACACCCATGATGCGCCCACCCATGCCCCAGCCCGGTCATCCGGCCGATCGCAGCCTGCAACGTGCGGTCGGCCTGGGTCTGCTGCTGGGTGGTTTGCTGGCCTGCCTGTTGTGGCTGCCAGCCAGCTGGCTGGGCCATACCGTGGCCCAGTTGACCGGCGAGCGCCTGCTGCTGCAGGACGCGCGGGGCACCTTGTGGAACGGCCAGGCCCGGCTGGTGCTGACCGGTGGGCCTGGCAGCCATGACGCTGCCGCCCTGCCCAGCCCGGTGGCCTGGCGCCTGCGCCCCGCCTGGGTTGGCGTGACCATGGACATCACCGCCGACTGCTGCGCCCGGCAAGCCATTCCTGTTCGGCTGCAGTGGCACTGGCACCACACCGAGCTGAGCCTGGGCGCATTGGACACCCATTGGCCTGCCGAGTGGCTGGCAGGCCTGGGCACCCCCTGGAACACCATCCAGATGAACGGGCAACTGCACCTGGTCAGTCCAGGCTTGGTGGTGCGCTGGCAAGGCCCTCAGCTGGACTGGAGCGGTCAGGCCCAACTGGACGCTTTGGGCATGGCCTCGCGCCTGTCCACCCTGCGCCCCCTGGGCAGTTATCGGATTTCCCTGCAAGCCCCCGAAGGAGCGGCCGCGCCACAGCTGCGGCTTGACACGCTCTCTGGTGACCTGCTGATCTCGGGGCAAGGCCTGTGGATTGGGTCAAAATGGCGCTTCACCGGTGAAGCCAGTGCCGTGCCCGGGCGCGAAGCCGCCCTGTCCAATCTGCTCAACATCATTGGTCGCCGCAACGGTGCGCGCTCCATCATCACTGTAGGTTAGTCATATGAAATATCTGCGATTCGCCGCGCTGTCCCTGGCCATGGGCGTGCTGCTCACCAGTGGACCGGGCGTGATCCATGCCCAGTCCAAGAGCAACAAGGCCAGCCCCAAGCGCGGGGAACGCATCACGCTGGACTTTGCCAACGCCGAGATCGAGGCCGTCGCCCGCACCATGGCCACCATCACCGGGCGCAATGTGGTGGTGGACCCACGGGTCAAAGGCACGATGAGCCTGTCCAGCGACGGCCCTGTCACGCCCCAGGCCGCGTTCAACCAGTTTCTGGCGGCCCTGCGCCTGCAGGGGTTCACCGTGGTCGAGACCAGTGGTCTCTACAAGGTGGTGCCCGAGGCCGACGCCAAGATCCAGGGCGGTGCGGTGAGCGTGGGCCAGGCCGATGGCACGGTGCGGGGTGCGGGCAACCAGATCGCGACCCGCATCTACAAGCTCAACTTCGAGTCGGCCAACAACCTGGTGCCCATCCTGCGCCCGTTGATCAGCCCCAACAACACCATCAACGTCAACCCTGGCAACAACTCGCTGGTGATCACCGACTACGTGGAAAACCTGCAGCGCATGGGGCGGATCATCGAGGCCATGGACGTGTCCAACGCCACCGACCTCGAGATCATTCCGCTGCGCCACGGCATCGCCTCCGACCTGGCCCCGCTGGTGACTCGGCTGCTCGAATCAGGGGGCGGGGCGGCAGGCGGTCAGCCAGACACCTCCTACCGCACCACGATCGTTGCCGAAACCCGCAGCAACTCGCTGATCGTGCGCGCCGCCAATGCGTCGCGCATCTCGTTGGTGCGCTCCCTGGTGGCCCGGCTCGACCAACCGAGCTCGACCAATCCGCTGGGCAACATCTACGTGGTCTATCTGAAAAATGCCGATGCCACCAAGCTGGCAGCCACTTTGCGCGCCACGCTGTCGGGCGAGGTGCGCAGTGCCGCCACAGCAGCCGCAGCCCCAACGGCCGCGCCAACCGGCACAGCCACGGGCGCCACGGCCGCTGTGACCAGCAGCACCGGGGCAGGCGCAGCCACCACCGGCGGCCAGATCCAGGCAGACCCCGCCACCAACTCACTGATCATCACGGCGCCAGAGCCCCAATACCGACAGCTGCGGGCTGTGATCGACAAGCTGGATGGCCGACGCGCCCAAGTCTATGTGGAAAGCCTGATTGCCGAGGTCAACGCCGACCGGGCCGCCCAGTTTGGCATCCAGTGGCAAGGGGCGCTGGGCAAAAGTGGCAACGGCGTGATCGGTCTGCTGGGCACCAACTTTGGCACCGGCGCCAACAACATCCTCAGCCTGGCCACCTCTGCGGCCAATGGCACCCTGAGCTCACCAGGGCCCGGCCTGAACGCCGGTTTGTTGAATCGCACCAACGGCGTGTACGTGTTGGGGGCGCTGGCCAATTTCCTGCAGACCAATGGGGACGGCAACATCCTCTCCACCCCCAATCTGCTGACGCTGGACAACGAAGAGGCCAAGATCATCATTGGGCAGAACGTGCCTTTCGTGACCGGCCAATTCACCAACACCGGGGGCACGGGGGGGGCGGTCAATCCGTTCCAGACCATTGAGCGCAAAGACGTGGGCCTGACCCTGCGCGTCAAGCCTCAGATCAGCGAAAACGGCACCATCAAGATGGCGATCTTCCAGGAGGTCAGCAGTGTGCAAGCGTCATCGGTGAACTCCATCACGGGCCTGATCACCAACAAGCGCGCCATCGAATCGAATGTGCTCGTGGATGACGGCTCGATCGTGGTTCTGGGCGGTCTGCTGTCCGACGAGTACTCCGGGTCGCAGGACCAGGTGCCGGTGCTGGGTGATGTTCCCCTGCTGGGCAATCTCTTCAAGAACCAGTCACGTTCCCGCAAGAAAACCAATCTCATGGTGTTCCTGCGCCCCACGGTGGTTCGGGATGCATCGGCCACCGAGCAATTGTCTTTGGACCGGTACGACTTGATGCGCAAGGCGCAGAGCAACATGCAGCCTGCTCCCAGCAGTGTGATGCCCATCAACGAGGTCCCCTTGATGCCAGCGCGTGGTGCAAATCCTGCCATTGCCCCACAAAAGCCCCAATAAGCCCCATCGCCAGAAGTTCCGCCGTGCGCTACCTCCTGCCTTACGCGTTTGCGCGTGCCCACAAGTTGTTGCTGCAAGACGATGGCCGGGAGCTGATGCTCTGGCGCACGGACATCAGCACCCCTGGCGCCCTGGGGGAAGTCATGCGCAAATTCGACGTCCGGGCCGTCGAGCGGCTGGCTGCCGACGACCTGGCGCAGCGCATCACCACCGCCTATGCCCAGGGTGAGTCGAGCGCGGCCACCGTCGTGAACGAAGTCGAGAACGACGCCGACCTGTCGCGCATGATGCAGGAACTGCCAGCCGTAGAGGACTTGCTGGAGGCCGCCGACGACGCCCCCATCATCCGCATGCTCAACGCCTTGCTGACGCAGGCCGCACGCGACGGCGCCAGCGACATCCACATCGAACCCTACGAGCGCCACTCCAGCGTGCGCTTCCGTGTGGACGGCACACTGCGCGAGGTGGTGCAACCCAACCGCGCCCTGCACGCCGCCCTGATCTCGCGTCTGAAGATCATGGCCGAGCTCGACATTGCCGAGAAGCGCTTGCCCCAGGACGGGCGCATCTCCTTGCGCATTGGCACCCGCGCCGTGGATGTGCGTGTGAGCACCCTGCCCAGCGCCTATGGCGAGCGTGCCGTGCTGCGTCTGCTGGACAAGAGCGAAAGCAAGTTGAGCCTGGAGTCCGTGGGCATGGAGGGGCACACGCTCAGCCGTTTCGAGCACCTGATCGCCCAGCCCCACGGCATCATCCTGGTGACTGGCCCCACGGGTTCTGGCAAGACCACCACGCTGTACGCGGCCCTGAGCCGCCTGGACGCCAGCACCAGCAACATCATGACGGTCGAAGACCCGATCGAATACGAACTGCCGGGCATCGGGCAGACCCAGGTCAACGCCAAGATCGAGCTGACCTTCGCCAAGGCCTTGCGCGCCATTCTGCGGCAGGACCCGGACGTGATCATGATCGGTGAAATCCGGGACTTTGAAACCGCTCAGATCGCTATCCAGGCCTCGCTGACGGGCCACCTGGTGCTGGCCACCCTGCACACCAACGATGCCGCCAGCGCCGTGACCCGCCTGACCGACATGGGCGTGGAGCCTTTTCTGTTGAGCTCGTCGCTGCTGGGTGTGCTGGCACAGCGCCTGGTGCGCAAGCTCTGCAACGCCTGCCTGGGCGCCGGCTGCACCGAATGTGGCCACACCGGCTACCAAGGGCGCACAGGGGTGTTCGAGCTGCTGGTGACCGACGACACCATTCGTGACCAGATCCACAACCGGACAGCCGAATCCGACATCCGTGAGGCCGCGTTGCGGGGCGGCATGCGGCTGATGCGGGATGACGGCGAGCGCCTGGTCAAGGCGGGCGTCACATCCCGTGAAGAATTGGTGCGCGTCACTCGCGACTGACCTCGGTGACTCACTTCGGTACCCGCCTGCCATGCCCGCCTATTCCTTCGAAGCACTGACGGCCAATGGCCAAACCCGCAAAGGGGTGATTGAGGCCGAGTCGGCCAAGGCCGCACGCAGCAACCTGCGCAACCAGGCTCTGGTCCCCCTGATGGTCGAGCAGGTGGGCAACAGCAATGGCAAGAGCGAGTCCACAGGCGCAATGCGCTGGAACATCACCCTGTTTGGGGGGCGGGTGTTCAAGTCCACTAACCTCACCGTGTGGACACGTCAGCTGGCCGGGTTGGTGTCTTCAGGCCTGCCCCTGGAACGCGCCCTCACGGCGCTGACCGAGGAATCCGAAAACGAGAAGCAGCGCAACCTGGTGGCCGCTCTGCGCGCCGAGGTCAACGCCGGCGCCTCATTCGCCAAGGCATTGACGCAGCACCCCAAGGAGTTCTCCGACATCTACACCTCGGTGATTGGTGCTGGCGAGCAAAGCGGCAACCTGGGTCTGGTGCTTGAGCGCCTGGCCGATGACCTGGAGTCCCAGCAGGCCCTCAAGGCCAAGCTGGTCGGTGCGGCACTGTACCCCGCCATTGTGACCCTGGTGGCCATTGCCATCGTGCTGTTTCTGGTCAGCTATGTGGTACCCCAGGTGGCCAATGTGTTTGCGGGCAGCAAACGGGCCCTGCCCTGGCTGACTTCGGCCATGCTGAGCATCAGCGACCTGGTACGCCACCATGGTTGGTTGATGTTTGGATTGCTGTTGCTGGGTGGCATCGGGGCGCGCGTCGCGTTGATGAACGAAACGGTGCGTGAACGCTTTGATGCCGCCTGGCTGAACCTGCCCGTGCTGGGTCGCCTCTCACGCGGCTACAACGCCGCGCGCTTTGCCAGCACCTTGGCCATGCTGGTGGCCGCAGGGGTGCCCATTCTGAAGGCCTTGCAGGCTGCGGCCGAAACCCTGTCGAACCGGGCCATGCGCACCGACGCGCTCGACGCCCTGGTGCTGGTGCGCGAAGGTGCGCCATTGGCGTCGGCCATGGCGCAAAAGAAGCGATTCCCTGGTCTGGTCAGCATGTTCGCCCGCCTGGGAGAACAAACCGGGCAGTTGCCGGTGATGCTGCAGCGCGCCGCGCAACAACTGGGCTCGGAAGTGCAACGCCGGGCCATCAACCTGGCCACCATCCTTGAGCCTTTGTTGATCGTGGCCATGGGTCTGGTGGTCATGTTGATCGTGCTGGCGGTGCTGCTGCCGATCATCCAGCTCAACCAATTGGCACGCTGACGCTCCAGCACCATACGCCATGGGCCAACCACAACTCCCCAGCCTGGTGGTGGCCATTTCGTCACGGGCCCTGTTCAACTTTGAAGAAGAAAACCAGGTGTTCGAGCGCCATGACAGCGACAGCGCTTACATGGCCCTGCAGCTGGAACGCCTGGATCAGCCAGCACGGCCTGGGGTGGCGTTCTCGCTGGTCAAAAAACTGTTGGCATTCAACGATGGCACCACCCCACGCGTCGAGGTGGTGATCCTGTCACGCAACGACCCGGTGTCGGGCATGCGCGTGTTCCGGTCGGCCCAGCACTACGGGCTGGCCATCCAACGGGGCAGCTTCACACGGGGCGCAGCCCCATGGCGCTACCTTGCTCCGCTCAAAGCCAATCTGTTCCTGTCGGCCCACCTACCTGATGTGCGAGCGGCCCTTGGTGCCGGTGTGGCCGCCGCACAGGTCTATCCACAATCCGCCCTGGCTTCCGAGGCACACCCCCATGAGGTTCGCATCGCGTTTGATGGGGATGCCGTGCTGTTTTCTGACGAGGCCGAGCAGGTTTACCAAACGGCAGGGCTCAATGCCTTCCAGCAGCACGAGGCAGACCGGGCCCATCAGCCATTGATGCCGGGACCATTCAAACCCCTGCTGGCGGCACTGCATCGCCTGCAGCAGGCGGGCACCGCCCAAATGAGGGTGCGCACGGCCCTGGTCACGGCGCGCAGTGCACCCGCCCATGAACGGGCCATCCGCACCCTGATGGAATGGAACATTGTGGTGGACGAAGCCATGTTCCTGGGAGGCCTGCCCAAGGCAGAGTTTCTGCGCGAATTTGAACCCGATTTCTTCTTTGACGATCAAACCCGTCACATTGAATCGGCCGCTGCGCATGTCCCCTCAGGGCATGTGGCCAGCGGCATCAGCAACCCCACTTGATCCGCAGACACATGGACCTCACCACCTGCCATTTTCAGAAGCCATCCCAGGCGGTCCTGCTGTGCTCGCTGTTGTTCTGCAGCATCAGTCAGGCAGCCCCTCAAGCCCCATTGGCCTACCGTTTGGCCGTGGACAGGGAATGCATGGTTTGCCACGAGATTGGTTCGGGCGGGAGCCAGATTGGCCCCAGCTTTCAGATGATTGCGGTTCGCTACCAGAAAGACAACGCCGCGTTGGAAACGCTCACACAGAGTGTTGTGAAAGGCAGCCGTGGCAAGTGGGGCAACAATTACATGTGGCCTCAGCCCATCCGGGAGCAGGATGCCAAAACGGTGGTGCGCTGGATTCTGCAGCAAACACCCCATTCGAAGCCGAAAGGCAAATGATCCAGGGTCGCCGCTCTGCACCTTGAAGAAAGAAAAGATTCACAGCGTGCAAAAAAAAGAGCGGGGAGGTTCCCCGCTCTTTTTGATTGGCCAAGCCCTTGCGGGCTCGAGTTCGTTCAGAACAAGTGGCCGATGGTGCCCGTCGCGAGAGGACCAGCGATCGCAACTTCCTGAATGTTGACCGTCAGAGGTTGCAGAACACCTTCGTAGATCGGACCAGCCAAAGGAGCCAGTGCACCAGGGATCATGTTGGTCAGACCAGTGGCTTGCAACAAAGCAAAACCCGGAGGCGTGGCCGACAGGTCGGTACCACCCAGCAGGAAGGCAACGATGTCATCCGCATACGGAGCTTGGTCCGTGGCCAGGGTCACTTGGTCCAGCAGGGCGTCAATGGAGTTGTCACCCAGCAGCGGGCCCACGCCCGGCAGGCGGGAGGCCGGCTCGTTCAGCGACTTCGCCAGAGCACCCAGGGTGCCTTCGCGGGAATCCAGCGCTTGCAGGAAGTCTTCGCTGAGAACACCACCCGAGTAAACACCTAAAAAGTTGCCGACGTTGGGAACGCCACCAAACAGCACGTCACCCACCAGACCACCCACCACCGGAATCTTCGAGGTGGTGTTGCCAGGAATGGCAGCCAAGTTGTACAGAATCAGTTCATCGCCTTGGGTGTTGCCACCGAACAGCGACTTGCCGACGCCTTCCAGCGGCGTACCGAAGAGCTGCGTCGCGATGATGTCTTCAATCTGGTTGCCTTCGCGGCCAATGCCCAGCGAGTCTTGAATGACGCCACCGAGCAATGGGATGTTGCCTGCGGCGCCCGCCAGGGTCATCAGCGGGCCACCAATTGCACCAGAGAGCTGCGACAAGTCGCCCGATTGGGTTACGCCGTTTTCTCCACCAGAAGAAGCCACGCCGGCCGCTGTGCCACCGAGTGCGCCCAAAGCCGACAGGCCGGGCAATCCGCCGCTGGTCAAAATGTCCAGGCCGGGCAGGCCACCGCCACCACCCAGACCTGGCAGACCACCCAGGGCGCTCAGACCGGGCAGACCGCCGCTCATGAGACCGCTGATGGGCAAGCTGCCCAGGCCGGGCAGGCCGCCGGCACCGCCAGAGAGACCACCCAGACCGCCGGTCAGCAGACCAGGCAGGGACGACAGTGCATCGGTAGGCAGGGGCAGGCCACCGCTGCCGAGACCGGGAAGACTTGGTAAAGCCATGTTGTTACTCCTAATTCATTAAGCCAAAGTCACGCCCACAGCCTTGGCTGCGTCTTGGATGGCAGCGCGGATGCGAGGATAGGTCCCGCAGCGGCACAGGTTGGCCTGCATCGCGTCGGTGATTTGCTGGCGAGACAGCGACTGGCCGAGGCGCTTCTTGCGCTCGAGCAGTTCGGTGGCGGCCATGATCTGACCCGCTTGGCAGAAGCCGCACTGGGCCACGTCGTTGGCCACCCAGGCATTGCGCACTGCGTCCAGCACAGCGCTCTGGCCGACGGGCTGCTCAATGGTGCGAATAGCACCGAGCTGAGGCAATTGGCCCACGCTCACGCAGCAGGGACGGAACTTCAGGGATTCTGCATTGGTGGGTTGAACACCAGAGAACGGGGCCTTGTAGCCGCCAGCCGCAGAAACCGGTTTTTCGCTGATGCTGGTGCACGCACCGCACACACCCACGCCGCAGCCGTACTTGGGACCCGTGATGCCCAGCTTGTCGCGCAGCACGTACAGCAGCAGGTCGTTGTCAGACACGCCCTTCGCGCCGAGGTCAACGCTCTTACCGTCAATGGTTGCCGTTGTCATGTTGTTACTCCTAATTCATCAAGCGTCGGTCAGCGGCGCCGAGGGGCTGCCGTACAGAGGGAACTCGGTGGGCATGGCAACCTTGCCAGCACCCAGCACCTTGGCGTTCAGGTCAGCCCAGGCATTGCCAAGGGCACCGAAGGTGGTTGGGGCGCTCAGTTCACCGGCACCGCCAACACGGTCGTCAGTGGTGTTGACCATGACGGTGGGGTCCACGTCGTAGTCACATTCACGCTGACGGTTCCAGTAGTAGTTCAGGAAGGTCGATTGCTCGGCCTTGCCGTCCACAAAGGTCATCTTGCTGAAATAGACCATGGCCACGGCGTCAGCCAGCGCACCGGTGGCGTTCTGATCGGTGCCAGAACCGTTGACGATGCGGCCTTGGTCAACCGCCATGGCACCACGCAACACCTTGGGAGGCTTGGTGACACCGGCGCCCTTTTCGGCTTCTTGCACCAGCACCATGGCCAGGCTAGCACTGCCCCACTCTTCGTGCAGGCCCACACCCACACCGCGCTTCTCGCCGTTGGGGCCACCTGCTGCGGCCAATGCGGCAAATTCATTCCACTTGGCTTGCATCGTGTTGAGCAGGTTCTTGATGCGAGGCGACTTCATGTACTTGATGCGAGCCGCATACCGGGCAGCTGCACTGCCTTCGCCAACTTGGCGCAGCACTTCGTCCAGGAAGATTTCCTTGTGACCCACAGCACTGACGCTGTACACGGCACGCATGGCGCCCGTGGGCATGGCCGACACCACTTCGCGGTACGACTCCAGCGACGTGAAGGTGTAGAACGATGGCGTGGCCAGCGGGAAGTAGTCGGTACCCGTTTGGTTGGTGGCGCTCAGGAGCGTTTCGGTCTGGACGTTGTCCACGCCGGAGGGCAGTTCGCACAGGGTCGACACGTACTTGTGGTTCAGGCTGATGATGCTCTTGCCGTCAGCGCCGATGGAGGCAATGAAGCGGCTCAGGGCAGCCGGGCGGAACGGGGCAAAGCGGATGTCGTCGTTGCGCGACCACATGACCTTGACCTTGTTGGTTTTCTTGCCCGTGTTGGGGTTGAGCAGACCGCCGCCTTCGAAAATCTTCTTGGCAATCATGGCCGATTCGACCGACGATTCCACCAGCAGGTTGCGGCCGAAGTGGCCGTAACCCTTGGTCACGCGCAGGCGCATCTTCTTGGGTTGCGTGGCCAGGCCAACGTTGCGGCACACCTCTTGGCGGTGGTAACGCGGCACTTGCGAAGCGTGCCACAGGTCCACACCGTCTGCCGTCCATTCGGCGATGGCCGTCTGGGTGCCCAGCGTGCCTTGGTTGTGGAAGGGGGACAGGATGGTGCCCTTGATGCGCTTGGGCGAGACCAGTTCACCCAGCAGAGGGTCAGCACCCACGGCGCCGCGCAGCTTTTCGTTGAAGCTGGTGGTGCTGATGCGGGCAGCCGGGCTCACGCCCCAGGTGATGTACTTGGAGTTGCCGTCCGCGTCGCTGGCTTTGATGATGGCACTGCGAACATCCAGGGCCTTGCCCAGGGTTTCGCAAACAATGCCCACGCCGGCGAAGATGCCGAAACCGTTGCCCTTCGAGTCAAACGGAATCACGGCAGTCACCGGAGCGCCGATGGAAGCCCCCAGGGCCACAATGGCAGGGATGTCAACACTCTTCGGTGCAGCGCGCACGGCGAACGAGTGCATCACCAGGCAGTTCAGCGCATCCATGTGCTCGTCGCAGGTGTAGATGGCCTTGCCGGTCACCACGTCCACAGCGTCCGAGCGGGGAACGATGGAGGCCTTGTCGAACACACGCTTGCCAGCACCGATGCTGTCCACGCCGTCGGCCTTGGAGCCACGGCCCAGGAAAGAACCGGCTGCCGTGCCGTGGTACGCCCAGGGCTTGGCCAGACCGGTGGCCGTGGACTTGGCAATCGCGGCAGCGTTGGCGCCGTAGTTGGTGCCGCCACCGTTGCGGGCACGCACATCAGCGGCGGCACGGCGGGTGGAGTCAGTGATCAGGCGGGTCGAACCCGAAGCGCCCACCAGGGTGGTGGCAAACGCTTCAAACTTGGTCCAGTTGAAAGAACGGGGGCGCACGCGGCTGATGTCAACACCCAGCTCGGTGGCAGCCAGCATGGCCGACGAGGTCAGGATACCCTGGCCGGATTCCACGCGGGGAATGGTCAGGTTGAAGTAGAAATCGTTGGTATTGCCGTTCGGAACCACCAACTCCAGGTATTCGTTCAGTTCGTAGGCGGTGGCGTCGGCAGCGACAGCCTCGGTGGTGACGGCCGTGGTGGCGGCGCCCACAATGGCGGTGGCAGCCGGTGCGGCTGCCATGGCCGCCAGGACGCTGCGGCGCTTGACGCCGGAGGCGTCAGCCCCGGTTTCGCAGGTGCCCGATGGCATCTCAAGTTGTTCAGTGCTCATGAGAGTTCCCGTAAAGCTAAAGGGTTTTAGGAAAAATCCTGAGGCGAGTGTAGGAAAGTGCCTTACATACCCACCTAGGGCAAACCATTAGTCGAAACATTTCAGCCACAGAAAACGAGAAGAAATTCTCAATATGTGACAGCCATCACCACACATTTGTCGTTTAAACGACATTTCCAAAATCAGCTTACGCCTGCCGCCCTCATTCACCACCGAACCGCCTGCCCCCTACAACAAACAAACAGGCATCAACCCAGTGAACCATGTTCAATTGGCTATGCTCGGTGCCAACATGCCCTCCTGCCAACCCACTCTCATGGCAAGCGCCTGCGCCCCCATGCACAGCCCGCAGCCGCCTTGAGTGCCGCCACCCTCCACACCCGATGGCCATGACCGCCTTCCTCAACCGCTTTCATCAGCTGGGCCACGTGTGCCAGCAGGCCTGGACTCTGGCGTTGCCGTACTTTCGCTCTGACCAGCGCTGGACCGCCCGCGGCCTGCTGGCGGCGATCGTGGGGCTCAATCTGGCGGCGGTGGCCATGCTGGTCCAGCTCAACGACTGGAACCGGCTGTTCTACGACGCCCTGCAAAACCGCCAGGTCGATGTGTTCTGGGAGCAGTTGGGACGCTTTTGCTACCTGGCGGCCGCCTACATCGTGATCGCGGTCTACAAGTTCTACCTGACCCAGCTGCTGGAGCTGCGCTGGCGCACCTGGATGACCACCGACCTGCTCGGCCGCTGGCTGGCCCAGGGCGCCTTCTACCGGCTGGAACTGCAGCGCAACAGCACCAGCAACAGCCCACCAGACAACCCGGACCAGCGCATCCAGGAAGACCTGAACCTGTTCACCAGCTACACCGTGTCGTTGAGCATGGGCCTGCTCAACGCCGTGGTCACTCTGCTGAGTTTTGTCGGCATCCTGTGGGCCCTGAGCAGCGGCTTCGCCCTGCCGCTGCCCCAGGCCCTGGGAGGAACGGCCGACATCCCGGGCTTCATGGTCTGGGCCGCGCTGCTGTACTGCGTGGCCGGCACCGCCATCACGCACTGGATCGGCCGCCCGCTGGTGGGCCTGAATTTCGAGCAACAGCGCTTCGAGGCCGACTTCCGCCACCACCTGGTGCGCGTGCGCGAGTCCAGTGAAGCGATTGCTCTGGACCGTGGGCAAGGCGTAGAGCTGGCCCAATTGCGCCAGCGCTTTGGCCGGGTGCTGGGCAACACCCTGCAACTGATCCGACAGCAAAAGCGCCTGACCTGGTTCACCACAGGCTTCGGGCAGGCCGCCGTGGTGTTCCCATTCCTGGTGGCAGCGCCACGCTTCTTCAGCGGGGCAATCCAGCTCGGTGAACTGATGCAGGTGGCCTCGGCCTTCGGCCGCGTGCAGGACGCACTGAGCTGGTTCGTGGACAACTACGACCGCTTGGCCGGCTGGCGCGCCACCACCGACCGGATCACCCGGTTCGAAGCATCGATTCAGCCTCAAGCCCTTGCCAGCATTGACAGGGTTGCTACAGATTCAGGAGCAATTGAGGTGCGCCAACTGGCTTTGGGTCTGCCCAATGGTCACCCCCTGGCAGAACTCTCCGGGTTTGCCGTGCAACCGGGCGAGCGGGTGCTGATCCAGGGCCCGTCGGGCTGCGGCAAGTCCACCCTGTTCCGTGCGCTGGCTGGCATCTGGCCCCACGGCAGTGGGGTGCTGGCCTTGCCCACGGACTTCGCCCACCAGGCCATGTTCGTGCCGCAGCACCCCTACCTGCCCGAAGGCAGCCTGCGCGCGGCCCTGGCCTACCCCGAACCCGACGCCACCCACTCCGACGCCACCCTGCGCGAGGCACTTCAGGCCATGGGCCTAGCCGGGCTGTGCGATCGGCTCGACGAGTCCGCCCCCTGGGGGCAGCGGCTTTCGGGCGGGGAGCGCCAGCGCTTGGCACTGGCCCGGGTGCTGCTCAAGCAGCCGCGCTGGGTGTTCGCCGACGAGGCCACCAGCGCGCTCGACGAGGCCACCGAGCACAAGGTCTACACCGAGCTGCTGGCCCTGGTGCAGCGCACTGGCGGCAGCCTGGTCTCGATCGCGCACCGGCCCTCGGTGCGGGCCTTTCACGACCGGGTCTGGGTGTTCAGCGCCCAACCGCGCGCGCGCAGCTCGCAGGCCGGGCAGGTGCCGCAGCCATAACCCCAGGCGTGGCGATGCTCCCGGTCGCCCAGGTAGCAGGTGTGGGTGTGCTCCACGATCAATTGCACCAGGGCCTCGCCGCCCCCGGGCTGCCCTGACTGCTCGCCCAAGGCGCGCGCCAGCTGCCAGGTCTGGGCCTTGTCGATCCACATCAGCGGGGTCTCGATCAGCAGACGACGGTCCATGCCCAGCGACAGCGCCAGCTGCATGGCCTTGATGGTGTCGTCGCGGCAGTCGGGGTAACCCGAGAAATCGGTTTCGCAGACCCCGGTGACGATCACCTCCAGCCCGCGCCGGTAGGCAATGGCCCCGGCCAGTGTGAGGAACAGCAGGTTGCGCGCCGGCACAAAGGTGTTGGGCAGACCGGTCTGCGACATCTGGAACGCCATGTCGCGCGTCAGCGAGGTTTCGCTCACCTGGCCGAGCACGGCCAGGTCAAGCAGGTGGTCTTCACCCAGTCGTGCCGCCCAACCTGGAAAGCCGGCCCGCAGCGCCTGCAGCACCTGCAGGCGCGCCTGCAGTTCCACGCGGTGGCGCTGGCCATAGTCGAAGGCCACGGTCTCCACCCGTTCGTACTTGGACAGGGCGTGAGCCAGGCAGGTGGTGGAGTCCTGACCACCAGAAAACAGGACAAGGGCGGTGCGGTGCATGGGCAAAACGTCAGGCCCCGGCGCGCCGGGGTGGCGGCACGGACCGGCAACAAATGTAAATGGCCTTCATTTTGGCTGCTTATTGCCGTTAAAGAATCACGAACACCGTCAAAGCCAGCCCATTGCCTCTGTCGCCTGACCCATATGTTGCACCCGGTTGTTGCCGCCACCCACCACGCCCCGTCTCGGGCTGAGCGGTCGGCCGCGCCCGCGGCAGGCGGTGCCAGTGCCGTCGCTGCGGCCGCGCCCACGCCAGGGGCTGGCCAACACCCCAGCAGTCACATGGGGACGCTGCCCACCGACACCGTCACGCTGTCATCACCGGCGGTGGCCACCGACCCGGCCCAGGCCGAGCTGCCGCCAGAGCAACGCATCCCCAAAGTGCTGCTGGATTTCCTGAACCTGGTCTGGGGCGCCAGCACCAGCGCCGTGTCTCAGGACAACCTGTTGGCTGCGGCCGCACACGCCATCAGCCCCACCCCGGCCCCGGCGCCACACAGCCAAGCAGACCGCCCTGCCCCCCTGACCTACGGCCGTGCCGGTCGGCCCGACCCTGCCCCACCACCGCGCTGAAGCCACCAAGCCGGGCGCCACCTGGGTGTGGTGAATAATCCATGCACAACAGCCACCACACCACCCTGGCGGCGTGTCCCTGCGGCCATGCACCCACCCGGCGCACACGCCAGGCCCCTACGTTTCTCAGAGCAGCCTTCACCACAGACCTACAGCCGTCCATGAACCAGGCCACCCCCACACCCGTGACCGCACTGCCCGCCGATGCCCCAGCCAGCCTGCTTCAACTCGAGCAGTTGTTGCGCGCAGCCCAACACCATTTTGAAAAAAAGCAATACACCCAGGCCCACACCCAGCTGACCAAGGCCCTGGCCCTGGTCAGCGAACACCGCGCCGTGGTGCCCCCCGATGTGCAGCTGCGCCTGCTGCACGACCTCTGGCGTGTGTCGCCCTACTGGTGGGGCACGGTGCAACATGGTGGCCTGAGCCTGCGCCGTTGCAAGGAAGAAGACGCTCCCTTCATCAGCCGCGCCCTGCAAGACCCGGAATTTGCCCGCCGCTTCGACCG
The DNA here is from genome assembly GCA_964551485.1 of uncultured Burkholderiaceae bacterium. Taxonomy (GTDB): domain Bacteria; phylum Pseudomonadota; class Gammaproteobacteria; order Burkholderiales; family Burkholderiaceae_C; genus CAZKDU01. The sequence continues at coordinate 2,141 of CAZKDU010000007.1, read as the reverse complement.
CCTGGAGTGGCTGCGCGGTGACCTGCCGCCCATCCTCAAACGGCTGGGCACCGAACCCCCGGTGGACCTGGGCATACTCCTGTGGACCGTCTGTCAAGCCGACGGCAAGCCTTTGGGCATTGCGTCACTGGCGCGCTTCGACGGCCGCAGCCACCAGTGCGAGGCGGGCCTGGGGTTTCCTGGCAAGGTGCCTTACGGAGTGGCCCACAAAGCCAGCCTGCTGATGCTGCATTTCGCGTTCTTCGTGGCGCAGTTCAACAAGCTTTACGCCTACATCTATTCGGACAATGAGGCTGCTCGCCGCTTCGACCTTGGTTTGGGGTTTCTCCAGGAAGGCTTTCTGGAAGACCACTACCGCCTGTCCAACGGCCACTTTGTCAGCGTGCATGCCATGGGTTTGACCAAGAGGCAACTTCAAAACAACACCAAGCTGGTGTCGGTCGCCAAACGCCGCCTGGGCGTGAATTGGCAAGCCCCAACCAAGCCCTGAGCAACGCATGCGACCCGGGCCTGGGTCACTCGGCGCTGCAGGAGGGGTAGGCCTACTGCGAGCGCTCGGTCACCGGGGGCAGCGCACGGCCTCCTGGGCGCACCGCCACTGACAGCCCCAGCCCCTCTTCCAGCGGTCGTCCCGCCAGGTCGGTGCAGGCAAAACGCACCTCGCTTTGCGCCTCGACAAAGCGCGCCTCAAAAGAAAACGCCGGGCCACTGACTTGGTAGGTCTTGGGGTCCACCAGCGCACCAGACACCGTGATGCGACAACCCTGCACCGCACGGACCTGGCGTGCATCCACCCCAAAGTGCACGCGGTACCGCAGCCCTTCACCGGCTTGCTGCACCATAGCCTGCTCAATGCGCACGAAACGAAAGGCTGGTTCGTCGTACACAGGGGCCTCGCTGGGCCGGGCCGGGCTGGCCTGCCCGCTGAACACGTTTTTCTCTGTCACCGCCTGACTGGGCGCAATCACCTGCGCCGGGGCCCATGAGGGCAGCACCCAAGCCAGCCATACCAGGCCATGTGGAATCAGCAAATTTTTCATGGTGCCACGTTACTCCACCGTCACGCTTTTGGCCAGGTTTCTGGGTTTGTCCACATCGGTGCCGCGGGCGCAAGCCGTGTGGTAGGCCAGCAGCTGCAACGGCACCACATGCAGCAGCGGGCTCAGCGCGCCGTAGTGCTCGGGCAGGCGGATCACGTGCACGCCCTCGCTGCTCTCAATGTGGCTGCCGGCGTCGGCCAGCACGTACAGCACCCCGCCGCGGGCCCGCACCTCCTGCAGGTTGCTCTTGAGCTTCTCGATCAGCGCGTCGTTGGGCGCCACGGTCACCACCGGCATGGCGCTGGTCACCAGAGCCAGAGGCCCGTGTTTGAGCTCACCCGCGGGGTAGGCCTCGGCATGGATGTAGCTGATCTCCTTGAGCTTGAGCGCGCCTTCCTGGGCAATCGGGTGGTGCAGGCCGCGCCCCAGGAACAAGGCGTTCTCCTTGCTCGCAAAATCCTCGGCCCAGCTGATCAGCTGAGGTTCCAGCGCCAGCACCGCTTGCAGCGCAGCCGGCAGGTGGCGCATGGCCTTGAGGTGCTGCGCCTCCTCGGCCGGCGCCAGCGCGCCGCGCACCTTGGCCAGCGCCAGCGCCAGCAGGAACAAACCCGCCAGCTGGGTGGTGAAAGCCTTGGTCGAGGCCACGCCCACCTCGACCCCGGCGCGCGTGACGTAGGCCAGCCGGCACTCGCGCACCATGGCCGAGGTGGCCACGTTGCAGATGGTCAGGGTGTGGGCCATGCCCAGGGCGCGTGCATGGCGCAGCGCGGCCAGGGTGTCGGCGGACTCGCCGGACTCCGAAATGGTCACCACAAGGCTGCGCGGGTTGGGCACGGAGTCGCGGTAGCGGTACTCGCTGGCGATCTCGACTTGTGTCGGGACCCGGGCGATGGACTCCAGCCATTGCTTGGCGACGCAGCCGCTGTAGTAGCTGGTGCCGCAGGCCAGGATCAGCACCGAGTCCACCTGGGCCAGCACCTCGGCCGCCGCCCCCGGGGCCTCGGGCGGGTCGAACAGACTCGGCGCCACGCCTTCCACCCCCTCCAGCGTGTCGGCGATGGCGCGCGGCTGCTCGAAGATCTCCTTTTGCATGTAGTGGCG
>CAZKDU010000006.1:16515-24110 GCA_964551485.1 uncultured Burkholderiaceae bacterium | reverse complement strand
AGCCTGCCCGGCACCGGCGAGGCCCCGGCGGCGCCCGTCTTCATCGACGGTGAAAAAGCGCTGACGCTGCGTGGCGAAGGCATTGCGCGCGAGTTCCAAACCATCGTCGAAAACTACATCGAGAAGAAATTCGGCGTGCTGGCCTGAGTCTCCCGCACCGCAGGGGAGGCGCCGCACGCCCATTCGCTATGAGCCAAAAATTGAGCGCCGTCAAAGGCATGAACGACATCCTGCCGCCCGATTCAGCGCGCTGGGAATGGCTGGAGGACACGGTGCGTCGGCTGATGCAGCGCTTTGCCTACCGCAACATCCGCACCCCGATCGTCGAGCCCACGCCACTGTTCGTGCGTGGTCTGGGCGAGGTCACCGACATCGTCGAGAAGGAGATGTACTCCTTCGAGGACCGCCTCAACGGCGAGGCGCTGACCCTGCGCCCGGAAAACACCGCCGGTGTGGTGCGTGCCGTGGTTGAGCATTCGATGCTCTACGACGGCGGCAAGCGCCTCTACTACATAGGCCCGATGTTCCGCCATGAGCGGCCGCAGCGCGGGCGCTACCGCCAGTTCCATCAGATCGGTGCTGAGGCCCTGGGTTTCCCCGGTCCCGAGCTCGATGCCGAACTGATCCTGCTGGCGGCCGCCCTCTGGCGCGAACTCGGCCTGACCGACGTGCGGCTGGAGCTCAACAGCCTGGGCCAGCCCGAGGAGCGGCGCCAGCACCGCGAGGCGCTGATTGCCTACCTGCAGGCCCACGAAGACCAGCTCGACGAAGAGGCCCGCCGCCGCCTGCACAGCAATCCGCTGCGCATCCTCGACACCAAGAACCCGGCCATGCAGGACCTGGTGAACGCGGCGCCACGCCTGATCGACCACCTGGGCCCGGCCTCGCTCGCGCACTTCGATGCGGTCAAGGCCATCCTCGACGCCAACGGCATCTGCTACCGCATCAACCCGCGCCTGGTGCGTGGCATGGACTACTACAACCTCACCGTGTTCGAGTTCATCACCGAGCAGCTGGGCGCGCAGGGCACCATCTGCGGCGGCGGTCGCTACGACTACCTGATCGAGCAGATTGGTGGCAAGCCTGCGCCCGCTGTGGGCTGGGCTCTGGGGGTGGAGCGTGTTCTGGAGTTGATCAAAGCGCAGGTCACCCCCATCCAGGCCCCAGCGCCTGACGCCTACGCCATCGTGCCCGACGCAACGGCCCTGCCTGTGGCCATGAAGACCCTGCAGGCCCTGCGCCTGGCGGGTCTCAGTGTGCAGATGCATGCTGGTGCGGCAGGCGGGGAGGGCATGGGCAGCATGAAGTCGCAATTCAAGAAGGCCGATGCCAGCGGCGCCCGCCATGCCCTGGTGTTCGGCGCCGATGAACTGGCGCGCGGGCTGGTGACCGTCAAGTCATTGCGCGATGGCAGTGGCGCACAGACCCAGCAACCGCTCGATGCCGTTGACGTCTGGGCCCCGCTGTTGGGCCCCCTACAATCGACCCCCTGAATATTGCGCCTATGTCACAACACCTCGACCTCGAAGAACAGGAACAGCTGGACCAGATCAAACACTTCTGGGCCCGCTACGGCAACCTCATCACCTGGTCCCTGATCGCGGTGCTTGGGGCCTACGCCAGCTGGAACGTCTACAACTACTGGCAACGCAAGCAGGCGGCCCAGGCTGCGGTGCTGTTCGAGCAGATCGAACGCGGTGCAGCCTCAGGCGACCTCGGCCGTGCCGAGCAGGCGTTCACGGACATCAAGGACAAGTTTGGCCGCACCCTGTACGCCCAGCAGGCAGGCCTGCTGATGGGCAAGACGCTGCAACAGGCGGGCAAGGCCGACGCCGCCCAGGCTGCCCTGGCCTGGGTGACCGAGCGCAGCACCGACGAGGGGTACCAGGCCCTGGCGCGTTTGCGCCTGGCGGGCCTGCTGCTCGACAGCGGCGCACTGGACGACGCCCTGAAGCAGCTCTCGGCCCCGTTTCCTGCCGCCTACGCCGCTCTGGCCGATGACCGCCGCGGTGACGTTCACGCTAAACAGGGCCAGGCCGAACTGGCCCGCGCCGAATACCGCAAAGCCTTTGCCGCCCTGACCGACGCCAGTGAGTACCGCCGCCTGGTCGAGGTCAAGCTCAATTCCTTGGGTGATGACCCGCGCGTGGCCGTTGCCGCCCCCTCTGAAGGAGCACGATGAACGTTTTCGCCATGCCCAGCCCCCTGCGGGCTGGCCGATCTTCTCAAGCCCTGGCGGCCCTGTTGCTGGCTGGCATGGCCGTATTGACAGGCTGCTCCAGCAGCAGTCCCAAGGTCAAGCCCGCTGACCTGCCCGCCAATCCAGCGTCCCTCGGTGTGCGCCAAGCCTGGACGGCAACCATTGGCAAGACCCAGTTTGCATTGCAACCCACTGTGCGCGCGAGCACCGTGGCTCTGGCAGGGGGCGATGGCACAGTGGCGGTGATCGATACCCAGAACGGCCAGGACCTCTGGCGCACACGCATCGGCGCCCCGATTTCCGCCGGGGTGGGCTTCGACGGCCGTCTGGCCGCCGTGGTGTCTGAAGCCAATGAGCTGGTGGCCCTGGAGGCTGGCCGCGAACTTTGGCGCCAGAAGCTCGGGGCACAGGTGTTCACCGCCCCCCTGGTGGCTGGTGAGCGCGTTTTTGTGCTGGCCGCTGACCGTTCGGTCAGTGCCTTTGATGGCCGCACGGGTCGCAAGCTCTGGACCCAGCAGCGCGCGGGTGAAGCTTTGGTGCTGCGGCAGCGCGGGGTGCTGAGCGCCGTGGGCGACACCCTGGTGGCCGGCCTGTCAGGCCGCTTGGTGGGCATGAACCCGGCTAATGGCACCTCACGCTGGGAGGTGGCGCTGGCCACGCCGCGCGGCACCAACGATGTCGAGCGGCTGGTTGACCTGGTTGGCCCGATGGCCCGTATGGAGGACCAGCTGTGCGTGCGTGCCTTCCAGGTCAGTGCCGGCTGTGTCCACGCTGACCGGGGCACCTTGGCCTGGGTCAAACCCGCCACCGGTGCCGTTGGCCTGGGCGTGGATGAGCGCCAGGTTTACGGCAGCGAGAGCGACGGCAAGGTGGTGGCATGGCGGCGCACTGACGGCGAACGTGCCTGGACCCATGACCGCCTGCAGCACCGCCGACTCGGGGCCCCTGTGGCCCTGGGCCGTTCGGTGGCTGTGGCCGACGACACCGGCTTGGTGCACCTGCTGTCGCGTGAAGACGGCAGCCTGATGAACCGCCTGAGCACCGATGCCTCAGGCATTGCCGCACCACCGGTGCTGGCCGGCAACACCCTGGTGGTGGTGACCCACAACGGCCAGGTGTTTGGCTTCCGCCCCGAGTAACGCCCCAGAGCGCGCGTGAGAGACTGTCCCAAGTGAAACCGGTTCTGGCCCTGGTGGGCCGCCCCAATGTGGGCAAATCCACGCTGTTCAACCGCCTGACCAAATCGCGCGACGCCATCGTCGCCGACTTTGCCGGCCTCACCCGCGACCGCCACTACGGCAACGGCAAGCAGGGCCCGCACGAGTACATCGTCATCGACACCGGGGGGTTCGAGCCCGATGCCTCCAGCGGCATCTACAAGGAGATGGCCAAGCAGACCCAGCAGGCCGTGGCCGAGGCCGACGTGGTGATCTTTGTGGTCGATGCCCGCGCTGGCCTGTCGGCCCAAGACCACGACATTGCCAAGTACCTGCGGCGCCTGGGCAAGCCCTGCGTGCTGGTGGCCAACAAGGCCGAAGGCATGCAGCAGGGCGTCCAGCTCAGCGAGTTCTTCGAACTCGGCCTGGGTGAGGTGTACCCGGTGTCGGCAGCCCATGGCCAGGGTATCCGCAGCCTGGTGGAGCTGGCGCTGGCGCCGCTGCAATTGCCCGACGAAGAGGCCGACGAGGCCCCAGACGATGGCACCATCCGGCTGGCCGTGGCCGGCCGCCCAAACGTGGGCAAGTCCACCCTCATCAACACCTGGCTGGGCGAGGAGCGCTTGGTGGCCTTCGACATGCCCGGCACCACACGCGACGCCATCACCGTGCCATTCGAGCGCGACGGCCAGCGCTTCGAGTTGGTCGACACCGCCGGCCTGCGGCGCAAGGGCAAGGTGTTTGAGGCCATCGAGAAGTTCTCAGTGGTCAAGACCCTGCAGGCCATCGAGTCCGCCGACGTGGTGCTGCTGCTGCTCGACGCCACCCAGGGCGTGACCGACCAGGATGCCCACATTGCTGGCTATGCGCTGGAGAGCGGCCGTGCTGTGGTGCTGGCCGTGAACAAATGGGACGCGACCGACGACTACCAGCGTGAGCAGCTGCAGCGCTCGATCGAGAGCCGCCTGGCCTTCCTCAAGTTTGCCAACTTGCACTTCATCTCGGCGAAGAAGCGCCTGGGCCTGGGGCCGTTGTGGGTCTCCATCCTCCAGGCCCACCGGGCTGCCCACTGCAAGATGCCCACACCGGTGCTGACCCGACTGCTGCAGGAGGCCGTGCAGTTCCAGGCTCCCAAGCGAAGCGGCATGTTCCGACCCAAACCCCGCTACGCTCACCAGGGCGGCATGAATCCGCCCGTGATCGTGGTGCATGGCAACTCGCTCGAGCACGTGACCGATGCCTACAAGCGCTTCCTCGAAGGCCGTTTCCGCAAGGCGTTCGACCTGACCGGCACGCCGCTGCGCATCGAGATGAAAACCTCGCACAACCCCTTCACCGACGACCAGGAGTGACGTGCGGTCACTGGACAAGGTGCATGGCCTGGTTGTGCCAAGGGCATTCCCGCAGAGTTGGCGCCTGTCAAGCCCGGGCTGTGGTAAGGTGTGGACTTAACAACAACTTCAGAACACGGAGAATATCGTGAGCAATAAAGGGCAACTCCTACAAGACCCCTTCCTGAACACCCTGCGCCGCGAGCATGTACCGGTCTCCATCTACTTGGTCAATGGCATCAAGCTGCAAGGGCAAATCGAGTCCTTTGACCAATACGTCGTCCTGTTGCGCAACACCGTGACCCAAATGGTCTACAAGCACGCCATCTCCACCATCGTGCCCGGTCGCGCCGTGAACTTCTCCGTGGCCGAAGGTGCGGAGCCCAGCGCTGCTTGAGCTTCGCCTTTCCGTTTCGCCGGGTTGCCTCGGCATGTTCCCGCAGGTCCTGCCTGCCGTGCCGAGTTGAGCGCCCCGGTTTCTCTTGAACGCCCCGTGGCCACCGCCTTGCTGGTGGGGGTCGATTTCGGCCTGCCGCATTTCGACGCCGAACTCGAGGAGCTGGGCCTGCTGGCCCAGACCGCCGGTCTGGTGCCGGTGGTGCGCCTGACCTGTAAACGCAAGGCCCCGGACGCGGCGTTGTTTGTGGGCAGCGGCAAGGCCGACGAGATCAAGTGGCTGGCCGAGCAACATGGGGCCAGCGAGGTGCTGTTTGACCAGAGCCTGAGCCCGGCCCAGCAGCGCAACCTGGAGCGCCACATCGGCCTGCCGGTCAACGACCGGACCCTGCTGATCCTGGAGATCTTTGCCCAGCGTGCGCGCAGCCACGAAGGCAAGCTGCAGGTGGAGCTCGCCCGCCAGCAGTACGTCAGCACGCGTCTGGTGCGGCGCTGGTCACACTTGGAGCGCCAGACTGGCGGTGCTGGTGTGCGCGGCGGCCCGGGTGAGAAGCAGATCGAGCTGGACCGCCGCATGATTGGCGAAGCCATCAAGCGCACCAAGGAGCGGCTGACCAAGGTCAAACGCCAGCGCTACACCCAGCGCCGCCAGCGCGAGCGCCGCCAGACCTTCGGCATTTCCATCGTCGGCTACACCAATGCCGGCAAGTCCACGCTGTTCAACGCCCTGGTCAAGGCGCGCAGCTACGCGGCCGACCAGTTGTTCGCCACGCTCGACACCACCACTCGCCAGCTCTACCTGGGCGAGGCCGGTCGTTCGGTGTCTCTGTCGGACACCGTGGGCTTCATCCGCGACCTGCCACACGGCCTGATCGATGCCTTCCAGGCCACGCTGCAAGAGGCGGCCGATGCCGACCTGCTGCTGCATGTGGTGGATGCCTCCAGTCCGCATGTGCCGGAGCAGATGGCCGAGGTGCAGCGGGTCCTGGCCGAGATCGGGGCAGCCGATCTGCCGCAGTTGCTGGTGTTCAATAAGCTGGACGCCGTGCCCTCCGAGCGCCGACCGCACTTGTTGTCGGACACGCTGGAGGTTCAGGGGCAGCAGGTGCCACGGGTGTTCGTGAGTGCCCGTACGGGTGAGGGCCTGGACCGGCTGCGCAAAACCTTGTCCGAGCATGTGGGCCAGATGGTGGCGACGGACACCTCGCCCGAGGCCGAAGGTCTGTATGCCCCTGACGACCATGAGGCCGCTCGCTGATTCGGCACAATCCAGCCCCAAGGGCAAGACCATTGAAACGAGGGATCGCATGAATCTCGACCGACACGCCATTTCCTGGGCAGCGCTGCGTGCCCGGGTGCAAGGCATGTTCAACCTGAACGACCCGCGCTGGGGCCGGGGCGATGACAAGCCCTCGGACGCCCCCGCCGACCCGCCGGCCGAGCGACCCGGTGCCTCGCGACCACCGACGCCGCAAGGCTCGGACGCGCCCGGCCCTGCTGGCCCGCCCGACCTGGACGAGCTGTGGCGTGACTTCAACCGCAAGCTGGGCGGCCTGTTCGGCCAGGGGGGCGGCAGCAAGCCGCCCCGTGGTGGTGGCGGCGGTTTCCAACCCGACATGAAAAGCGCCGGCATCGGGGCTGGCTTGGTGCTGGGTGTGGTGGCACTGATCTGGCTGGGCACCGGCTTCTTCATCGTGCAGGAAGGCCAACAGGCGGTCATCACCCAGTTCGGCAAGTACAAGGCCACCGTGGGGGCCGGCTTCAACTGGCGCCTGCCGTACCCGATCCAGCGCCACGAACTGGTGTTCGTGACCCAAATCCGTTCGGTGGACGTGGGGCGTGACAACGTGGTCAAAACCACGGGCCTGCGCGAATCGGCCATGCTGACCGAAGACGAGAACATCGTCGAAATCAAGTTCGCCGTGCAGTACCGGCTGAATGATGCGCGGGCTTTCCTGTTCGAGAGCCGCAACCCCAGCGACGCCGTGGTGCAGGCGGCCGAAACTGCCGTGCGCGAGGTCGTGGGCAAGATGCGCATGGACTCGGCGCTGGCCGAGGAACGTGACCAGATTGGCCCGCGTGTGCGCACGCTGATGCAGACCATCCTGGACCGCTACAAGGTCGGCGTGGAGGTCGTGGGCATCAACCTGCAGCAGGGTGGGGTGCGCCCGCCCGAGCAGGTGCAGGCCGCCTTCGACGATGTGCTCAAGGCCGGCCAGGAGCGCGAGCGCGCCAAGAACGAGGCCCAGGCCTATGCCAACGACGTGGTGCCGCGTGCCGTGGGCACGGCCTCGCGCCTGAAGGAAGAGGCCGAAGCCTACAAGGCTCGCATCATCGCCCAGGCCCAGGGCGATGCCCAGCGCTTCCGTTCGATCCTGGTCGAGTACCAGAAGGCCCCCCAGGTCACGCGCGATCGCCTGTACATCGACGCCATGCAGCAGATTTACGGCAACGTGACCAAGGTGCTGGTGGATTCGCGCCAGGGTTCCAACCTGCTGTACCTGCCGCTGG
>CAZKDU010000006.1:2835-16505 GCA_964551485.1 uncultured Burkholderiaceae bacterium | reverse complement strand
TCGCCGTCCGCCGCTTCCGATGCCGGAGCGAACGCTGCGGACGCCGGTGCCACCTCTGCGGCCCAGGTCAACCCTCCCGTGCCCGTGGCCCCAGTGCCGTCCTCCGGCCTGTCCACCGATGGCCGCACGCGTGACAGTGCGCGCAGCCGGGACCGCGAGTCGCGCTAAGAAAGCCTTGCCATGAACCGAATCGGATTTATCGTTTCTTCACTGCTGGTGGCGCTGGCCCTGATCAGCTCCACGGTGTTCGTGGTCGACCAGCGCCAGTTTGGCGTGGTCTACGCGCTTGGCCAGATCAAGGACGTCATCACCGAGCCCGGCTTGAACTTCAAGCTGCCACCGCCATTCCAGAACGTGTCGTACATCGACAAACGCCTGCTCACGCTGGACAGTGTGGACACCGAGCCCATGCTCACGGCCGAAAAGCAGCGCGTGGTGATCGACTGGTTCGTGCGCTGGCGCATTACCGACCCCTCGCAGTACATCCGCAACGTGGGCCTGGACGAGAACGCCGGCGCCAGCCAGCTCAACCGGGTGGTGCGCAACGCTTTCCAAGAAGAAATCAACAAACGCACCGTGAAGGAGCTGCTCTCGCTCAAACGCGAGGCCCTGATGGCCGACGTCAAGCGCGAGGTGCTGGAGAAGGTGCGTGGCGACAAACCCTGGGGGGTGGACGTGGTGGATGTGCGCATCACCCGTGCCGACTACGTGGACGCGATCACCGAATCGGTCTACCGCCGCATGGAGGCCGAGCGCAAGCGCGTGGCCAACGAGCTGCGTTCCACCGGCGCGGCCGAAGGCGAGAAGATCCGCGCCGACGCCGACCGCCAACGCGAAGTGACGGTGGCCAACGCCTACCGCGACGCCCAGAAGATCAAGGGGGAGGGCGACGCCGAGGCCGCGCGCATCTACGCCGATGCCTTCGGGCGCGACCCGCAGTTCGCGCAGTTCTACCGCAGCCTGGACGCCTACAAGGCCAGCTTCTCCAAGAAGAGCGACGTGGTGGTGGTGGACCCGTCGTCGGAGTTCTTCAAGACCTTCCGTGGCAACACCGGGGGTGCTGCCCAGGCCGCGCCCGCGCGCAAGTGAGCAGCAGGCGGCCGAGGTGGACAGCGACAGCTTCTGGAGCGCCTTGGCGCTGGTGCTGGTGATCGAAGGGGCGTTGCCCCTGATGTCACCACGCGGCTGGCGCCGCACGTTTGAGCAGATCTTGCAGATGCGCGACGGTCAGATCCGCTTTTTTGGGCTGTGCAGCATCGCGGTGGGGCTGCTCCTGCTGAGCCTGTTGAACTGACGCCAGTGGGCCCGGCTCGGCAGGGTGTCGCCGAGCCGGTAAAATCTCGTTTTTAACAGCCCTGGAATCTGTTCAAGGTTCCTCGATTTCCATGTCCGCCTGGGTCCTGCCGGATCACATTGCCGATGCCTTGCCCTCCGAGGCCCGGCACATCGAAGAACTCCGACGCCTGCTTCTCGACACGGCCCGCAGCTATGGCTACGAGCTGGTCATGCCGCCGCTGATCGAGCACCTGGAGTCCCTGCTCACCGGCACGGGCGAGGCCCTGGACCTGCAGACCTTCAAGCTGGTGGATCAGCTCTCGGGCCGCATGATGGGGTTGCGCGCCGACACCACGCCCCAGGTGGCCCGCATTGACGCCCACCTGCTCAACCGCGCCGGTGTGACCCGCCTGTGCTATTGCGGTCCGGTGCTGCACACCCGCCCGGACCGTCCGCACGCCACCCGCGAGCCGCTGCAATTCGGCTCCGAGATCTATGGCCACGCCGGCCTCGAGGCCGACCTGGAGGTGCTGCACCTGGCCCTGGATGGCCTGCGTGCCGCCGGCCTGGGTGGCGCCAGCCAGCCGCTGCGTGTGGACATGGCCGATGTGCGCATCGTGCGTGCCCTGCTCGACGGCCATGCGCTGGGTGCGCCGACCCTGGCCGCCATCCATGCGGCCCTGGCCACCAAAGACGCCAGCGGCCTGGCCGAGCTGACCGGCGGCCTGCCTGCGGCCTCGCGCCAGGGCCTGCGCGACTTGCTCGACCTGTATGGTGACGCCCACGTCCTGACTGAGGCCGAAAAGTGCCTCCCGCCCTTGCCGGGCATTGCTGAGGCGCTATCAAATTTGAAGTGGCTGGCACAGCACCTTGGCGAGGTGTCGCTTGGGTTCGACTTGGCTGACCTGCGTGGCTACGCCTATTACACGGGCTCTCGGTTCGCCATCTACACCCCGGGCGCCAGCGACGCGCTGGCGCGTGGTGGCCGCTACGACGAGGTGGGGGCGGTGTTCGGCCGCAACCGCCCGGCCGTGGGCTTCAGCCTGGACCTGCGCGAGCTGGTCTCGGTGCTGCCCATGCCGGCACTCAAGGCGGCGGTGCGCGCGCCCTGGGGCGAGTCGGCCAGCCTGCGCGTTGCCATCCAGGTCCTGCGCGCCCAGGGCGACACCGTGGTCTGCGTACTGCCGGGCCACGAGAGCGAAGCCGACGAATTCAACTGCGACCGCGAGCTGCTGCAAGTGGCGGGCCAGTGGGTGGTGCAGCCGCTGTGAAGGCGGGCGCCGGCCGATCCAGATCAACCAAGCGAATCTAGAGAATCCTCTGACATGAACACAACCCAAGGTAGAAACGTCGTCGTGGTCGGTACCCAGTGGGGCGACGAAGGCAAGGGCAAGCTGGTCGACTGGCTGACCGAAAGCGCCCAGGGCGTGGTGCGGTTCCAGGGCGGCCACAACGCCGGCCACACCCTGGTGATCAATGGCCACAAGACCGCGCTGCACCTGATCCCCAGCGGCATCATGCGCCCGGGCGTCAGATGCTACATCGGCAACGGGGTGGTGCTGTCGGCTGCCAAGTTGCTCGAAGAGATCGAAGGCCTGGAAAAAGCCGGTGTCGAGGTGCGGTCGCGCCTGCGCATCAGCGAGGCTTGCCCGTTGATCCTGCCGTTCCACGCCGCGCTGGACGTGGCGCGCGAGGCCTACAAGGAACAATGTGGCACCGCCAAGATCGGCACAACCGGCCGTGGCATCGGCCCCGCCTACGAGGACAAGATTGCGCGCCGCGCCCTGCGTGTGCAAGACCTCAAGCACCCTGAGCGTTTCGCCACCAAGCTGCGCGAGGTGCTGGCGCTGCACAACCATGTGCTGACCGAGTTCCTGAAGGCGCCAGCCATTGATTTCGACACGGTCTACGCCGAAGCCATGGTCCATGCCGAGCTGCTGCGCCCGATGATGGCTGACGTCTCGCGTGAACTCAACGACGCACACAAGGCCGGTGCCAACCTGCTGTTCGAAGGTGCCCAGGGCACCCTGCTCGACGTGGACCACGGCACTTACCCGTTCGTCACCTCCAGTAACTGCGTGGCCGGCAACGCGGCGGCCGGGGCCGGAGTGGGCCCTGGCATGCTGCACTATGTGCTGGGCATCACCAAGGCCTATTGCACGCGTGTGGGCGGCGGCCCGTTCCCCACCGAGCTCGACTGGGAAACCCCGGGCACCGAAGGTCACCACCTGGCCACCGTGGGCGCTGAGAAGGGCACGACCACGGGCCGCAGCCGGCGCTGCGGCTGGTTCGACGCGGCCCTGCTCAAGCGCAGTGCCCAGGTCAACGGCCTGTCCGGCCTGTGCATCACCAAGCTCGATGTGCTCGACGGCCTCCAGCAGCTGCAGCTGTGCACGGGCTACGAACTCGATGGCGAGACCATCGACATCCTGCCCCTGGGGGCTGACGAGATCGCACGCTGCAAGCCGATCTACGAAACCATGGAGGGCTGGACCGACTCCACCGTCGGGGTGACGCAGTATGAGCGCCTGCCGATCAACGCACGCCTGTACCTGCAGCGCATCGAGCACGTGACCGGGGTGCCGATCCACATGATCTCGACCAGCCCGGACCGCGATCACACCATCATGATGCGCCACCCATACCTCGCGTAATTCTCTTCAGAAATTACTCAACTCATTGTCACAGTGTAGATTTTCCGATCCAAGGAGTCCCCATGCTGACGGAAGACGGCAAGCACCTGTACGTGAGTTATGACGAGTACCACAGCCTCATCGAGAAGCTGGCGCTGAAGATCCACCAGTCGGACTGGACATTCGATCTGATCCTGTGCCTGGCACGCGGCGGCATGCGGCCGGGTGACATCCTGAGCCGAGTGTTCGACAAACCGCTGGCCATCATGTCGACCAGCTCCTACCGTGCCGGGGCCGGCACGGTGCAGGGGCATCTGGACATTGCGCGTTACATCACCACCCCGAAGCGCGAGATCGCCGGACGGGTGTTGCTGGTCGACGACCTGGCCGACACCGGCCACACCCTGCAGGCTGTGATGGCGCTGCTGCGTGAGAGCTACCCGGTCATCACCGAACTGCGCAGCGCAGTGATCTGGACCAAGGGCGTGTCGAGCTTCGTGCCCGACTACACGGTGGAGCTGTTGCCCACCAACCCCTGGATCCACCAGCCATTCGAGGCGTACGACAACCTGCGCCCGGCCCAGCTCATGCAGAAGTGGACCGTCTGAGCCCGTCTGCACGGCCCCGGGCTTCCGCTACGATGGGCGCATGCCCGACGACAACCCGCCAGACGACCTGCAGACCCGGTTGATCCACCAGCCGGCCCCGCCAGCCGACGCCTTCGCCGCGCCGCAGCCTGGTGTGTTCAAGGCCTCCACGGTGCTGTTTCCGAACGTGGCGGCGATGCGCAGCCGCGAGGGCCGTCAGACCCCGGGTTACACCTACGGCCTTCACGGCACCCCCACCACCCGCGCGCTCGAGGAGCGCCTGTGCCTGCTCGAAGGCGGGCAGCAATGCCTGCTGCTGCCCAGTGGCCTGGCGGCCATCGCGCAGGTCGGCCTGAGCCTGCTGAGCAGCGGCGACGAACTGCTGATCCCAGACAACGCCTATGGGCCGAACAAGGCTCTGGCCCGGGCTGAGCTGGCCCAGTGGGGCATCACCCACCAGTGTTACGACCCGCTGGACGTAGCCGACCTGGTGCGCCGCATTGGCCCGCGCACCCGGCTGGTCTGGCTCGAAGCGCCGGGCTCGGTCACCATGGAGTTCCCAGATTTGATGGCCCAGGTCCAGGCCTGCCGCGCCGCGGGCGTGACCTGCGCGCTCGACAACACCTGGGGCGCCGGCCTGGCGTTCTGCCCCTTCGACCTGCAACCGGGCCAGCAGCCGGCCCTGGGTGTGGACATCTCCATCCAGGCCCTGACCAAATACCCGAGTGGGGGCGGCGACGTGCTCATGGGCAGCGTGATCACGCGCGACGAGGCACTGCACCAGCGCCTGCGCCAGACGCGCAGGCGCCTGGGTTGGGGCGTGGGGGCGAATGACGCCGAAACCGTGCTGCGCAGCCTGCCCAGCATGGCCCTGCGTTACCAGGCACATGACCAGGCAGCCCGGGCGCTGGCGCTCTGGTGTGCCAACCAGTCCCAGGTGGTCCAGGTGCTGCATCCAGCGCTGGCAGGCTCTCCTGGTCATGCCCATTGGCAGGCGGTGTGCGGTCCTCGGGGCCTGGCCGCAGGTCTGTTCAGCGTGGTGCTGGATGCGCGCTACAACCGTGCCCAAACCGACGCCTTCTGCGATGCCTTGCGGCTGTTCCGGCTTGGTTACAGCTGGGGTGGCCCGATCAGCCTGGTCGTGCCCTATGAGCTGGACGGCATGCGCGAGCGCTGGCCTGCGGCTCTGAGCCAGGGTACCCTGGTCCGTTTCTCGGTGGGGCTGGAGGCTGCGGCCGACCTGCAGGCCGATCTGGCCCAGGCGCTTGCCCATAGCCTGCCGCCGCTGCCCTAGGGCAAACCGCGCTGGCCCGGGCGCCGCAAGCTGTTAAAGTGCAGGCCTGTTTTTCTGTCGTTTGAAAGGCCATCTTGGCAACACCCAATTACGGTTACGAAAAGCGCCAGAAAGAGCTGGCCAAGAAGCGCAAAAAGGAAGACAAGCTCAAGGCCCGCGCCGAGCGCAAGGCCGAGGGCCCGGAATCCGATGGCGGTACGCCCAACGATGCCGCCGAGGCCGCGGCCACTCGCCTGGCCGACGAGCCTGGGGATGCTGCTGACGGCACTGGCCAGAACGGCGACTGACGCCATCCGGCGCCGGACTTCAGCGCCGCGCTGCTGGCAGCAGCTTGCGCAACTCGGGCCAGACATTGGCCAGCATCACAGGCTGCGCCTGCTCCGTGGGGTGGATGCGATCGGCCTGGAACAGTTCGGTCGGGTTGGCCCGATCAGCCACCCCTTTGAGGAAAAACGGCAACAGCGCGGCCCGCTGTTCACGGGCCACCTCGGCAAACATGGCCGCAAAGCGTCGGCCATATTCGCTGCCGTAATTGGGCGGCAATTGCATGCCCAGCAGCAACACGCGGGCTCCAGCACCCTGGGCGGTCTGCACCATCTGTGCCAGGTTGGCACGCGTCATGTCCAGCGGCAGCCCGCGCAGGGCGTCATTGCCCCCCAGCTCGATCAACACCAGTGCAGGCCGGTGCTGGGCCAACAGTCCAGGAAGGCGTGAACGCCCACCCGAGGTGGTGTCGCCGCTGATGCTGGCATTGACCACCTGCAGTCCGGTGTGTTCCCGGTCCAGGCGCTCGGCCAGCAGGGCCACCCAGCCACTGCCGCGACGCAGACCGTATTCGGCGCTGAGGGAGTCTCCAAGCACCAGCACGGTGGCTGTGGGCGCATCAGCGGCCCCCCCCTGGCTGCTGGTGAATGCCCCCGCCAACCCCAAGCCACAGACCGTCGCGATAAAGTGGCGACGATCCATCGAGTGCTCTATGCCTGAACCCATCATTTCCGTTTCCCAAGTTTCCAAGTCGGTTTCCGATTCAACCGGCCGCCTCGACATTCTGCTCGACATCGACTTTGCGATTGCCGCGAGAGAGAGTGTGGCCATCCTGGGGGCCTCCGGTTCGGGCAAGAGCACCTTGTTGAGCATCATGGCAGGCCTGGACACCCCGAGCCAGGGCACCGTGCACCTGGCCGGCCGTGACCTGTTCGGCATGGACGAAGACGCCCGTGCGGCTTGGCGAGCCCGTCAGATCGGCTTTGTGTTCCAGAGTTTCCAGTTGCTGGCCAACCTGACGGCTCTGGAAAACGTGATGCTGCCGCTGGAACTGGCAGGCCAGCGCGACGCGCGCGCGCGCGCCAGCGAGATGTTGGAGCGCGTTGGCCTGGGGCAGCGCCTTGGGCACCAGCCACGGGTGTTGTCAGGCGGCGAGCAGCAGCGTGTGGCCCTGGCGCGGGCTTTTGTGGTGCAACCGGCAGTGCTGCTGGCCGACGAACCCACGGGCAGCCTGGATTTCGCCACCGGCGAGAGTGTCATGGCCTTGATGTTCAGCCTGAACCAGGCGTTGGGCACAACCCTGGTGCTGGTGACCCACGACCGTGGCATCGCTGCGCGTTGCGAGCGGCGCATCACCCTGCAAGCCGGCCGCCTGCAGCCCGGCTGAAGCATGGTCTGCTGGCCATGCGCCGGTGTCAGGGGGAGAAATCAGGCCATTCAGCCCGGCCTGGCCGGATAGGCCGGTGTCAGGGGAAACACCCAGGGCTCGCCACGCGCCAGGACAGCCTGGCGGATCAAGGCCTGGCCTTCGGCTGAACTCAGATAGATGGCCACCCGCCGCGCTGGGCCAGGGGCTAGGCCACAAGGCGGCTCGGTCTCGGGTTGCTCCACCGCCACATAGGGGCGGCGCATCACCGGGTCTCCCTTGAGTAGCACCGCCAAGCCTGGTGCCGTCATCTTGCCGTAGGCCATGGGAATGTGGCCCACCACCACATAGGCCTGGCGTGCGGCCGCGTGAGCCAGAATCTGCTGTGGCTGCGGGCTCTCGTCGGGCTCGCGCCAGCCTGGGGGTGGAGGCTGGCCGGCCTGTCGCCAGAGTTTCTGGACGATGGCATGGCTGCCCGGGTCGTCAAAGGCAATGAAGCGCGCCCGGGCTTGGGCAATGCGCTGCAAGGCCTCGGTTCCGTCTCGAGCGCCGCGCACACCGGCCGGGTCCGCGTCGGGGCCGATCACCACGTGCTCGTTGGCGCCCCAGGCGGTGATGCGCCCAGCCTGTCCCTGGGCGAGGAGGGCGATCACCTCATCGCCGCCGTGAATCAACATCAGGTCGGCTTGGCGTGCGGTGAACACCGGCATGATCACGTCCTTGTTGCCGGTGGCGACCAGTTCGAGCTGGGTCTGGGTGGCCAACTCGATCGCTGGCACCAGGCGCTGCCAGAAGCCGATCATGGTCAAGCCACCGATGACCACCACCCGCACAGGCGCTGACCCGCCCTGGGCCCAGAGGTGATGGATGGGCCAAGCCAATCCCAGCACCAGGCTGGCGAACAGAGAGGCGCGGCGACGCATGGCCACGCTCAGAGCTGCACGCGAAGGTTGGTGAACCAGGTGCGGCCGGGCAGGGGAAAACCGTCCATCAGCTCGATGTTGCGGTCACCCAGGTTGCGTCCTCCCAACTCCAGAGAAGCCCCGGGGGTGAACTGGAACACCAGCTTCGCGGCCAGCGAGCCGAAGCCGGCCAGGGTGAGGTACTGGGCCTTGTCGGGGGCGCTGGCCACCACGCGGCCGTTTTCGGCATCGAGCGAGGTGATCAGGCGCCAAGCCGGGGCGAACACCCAGTCAACAAAGGCAAACAGCTTGTTGCGTGGGGTGTCTGTGGCTGGCAAAGCCGGGTTGTCGACGTTGCGGCGCAGCAGGTAGGTGTAGTTGAACCCAGTGGACAGGCCGGGGCCGTAACGCTTGTTGAGCGACAACTCCAGCCCCTTGCTGGTGGCCTCCCCCATGTTCTGCAGTTGGCCAAAGGTCTTGCCGCCGGACACGAAAGTCACGGACTGGATGCTGTTCTGGATGCGTGCGTAGAACAAGGCACCATCGAGCGACCAGTCGCTGTCACGCAGGCGTGTACCGATTTCGTGGTGGAGAGCACGTTCGGCCTGCAGGTCGGGGTTGGCCACCCCGGTGAGGGGACCGCCCTGGGTACCCACCTGCTGAGAGAAACGCTCCTTCAGGCTGGGGAAGCGGCCCTTGCGAGCCAGCGTCCCGTAGAGCTGGCTGTTGTCTTCGAACCAGTAGAACAGGCCGGCCTGCGGGTTGGTCTGCGACTGGTCACGCGGGCTGCCGTAGTTGCCGGAGGTCAGTGCGTGCTGGCGATCGTGGCTCAGGCCCAGGGCCAGGTCCAGGCGTTCGCCCAGGCGGATGCTGTCTTCCAGCCCGAAGGATTGGGTCTGGTCGCGGTAGGTGGTCACTGGGCCGGTGGTGCGCTCTTGGTGCTCATCGGTTTTATGGTGCAGGGCGACGCGCAACACCTGCCTGTCCAGGCGCCGGCTTTCCAGCGTCAGCGACCCACCCTCGACCGCATCGTCCAGCAGGAAACGGGGCGCAGCTGGGGTCGCCCCCTGGCAATTCCTGGTTGTGGTGTACGTGGCGTTGGCGTAGCAGTTTTGCTCGTAGGTGTACTGGTCCTTGTAGAGCCGCAGTTTCAGGTCCTCGGTGGCACTCAGGCGTTGGTTGGCAATGAAATACAGGCTGTCCTTGTCATAGTTCGGCCAACGCCAGAAGTTCAGCGGATTGGCCTGTGGATTGGTGTTGGGAGGTTGTCCTTTTTCGGCACGTTGGCTGGACAGGCCGATCGCGTATTCGCTGCCGCCGTCTGGGGTCAAGCCGATCTTCAGTGAGGCTTTCTGGTCCCGGCGGTCAGCGTTGTTGCGGTCACCGCCATCCTCAAGATTGGTGGGAAGGAAGCTGCGCGACAAAGGAAAGGTGTCGGTATCGACCCAGGACACACCGGCCTGGAAATACCAGTTGCCCTGATTGCCACCGATGTTGGCGGCCAGCTTGCGTTCGTTGCCTGACCCGTAACCCACCAGGGCATTCGTTTCATAGGGTTGACGCGGCTTGCGCGTCACCAGATTGATGGCCCCACCCATGTTATTGGGACCGTACGTGACCGACGAAAAACCCTTGGCCACTTCGATCTCGGCCAGATCGAAGGTCAGGAACCGGCTGAAGTCCACCTGGCCGTCGTAGGGCACATAGACCGGAACTCCATCAAGAAACAGCGGCGTGCGACGGCCGTCGAAACCGCGCACGGAAATCGGCTGCTCGTTGCGCATGTTGGTGGTGAAACTCACCCAGGGCAGCAGGCTGATGGCCTGACTCACGCTGTCACGGTTGAAGCGCTCCAGGTCCTGCGCCTTGACCTGGGTGCCCATAGGGTCGAGCCGGGTGTTGGCCTGACTGCCGGACACCCGGACCTCACCCAGCTGAAAGACCGGTTCGTCGGCCTGGGTCCAGGGAGACAGCAGCAGCAACAGGCTGGCGTGCAGTGGCGTGAATTTCATCGTGAGTCTCTTGTCGTTGTTGGGAAATTCTGTGCCCGGTATGAGGCACGATATGTATGAAAGTATATAACGATTGACGCTCACGCTGTGCCAAAGCGATGGTGCCCAGGCATTCACTGAACACCAACCGTGGGGAAAAGCCGACAGCGGTCAGCCCCGATAATCGGGGCCATGTCCTCCCCCAAAGTGCTGTTCGGCTTTCATGCCGTGGGTGTGCGCCTGAAGACCGCGCCGCAATCCATCATCGATATCTACTACGAGCCGACACGGCGCGACGCACGCATGCGGCAGTTTCTTGAGCGCGCCAAGGAGGCCGGTGCACGTCTGATTGAGGCCGATGGCCTGCGCCTGGCCAAGCTGGCAGGCAGCCATGGCCACCAAGGGGTGGCGGCGCGTGTGGAGCCATTGGCCCAGGCACGCTCGCTGGACGATCTGCTCGACCAGCTCAACAGCCCGCCCCTGCTGCTGCTGCTCGACGGCGTGACCGACCCGCACAACCTGGGCGCCTGCCTTCGAGTGGCCGACGGGGCGGGGGCCCACGCTGTGATTGCGCCCAAGGACCATGCGGCCGGCATCAATGCCACCGTGGCCAAGGTGGCCAGTGGAGCGGCTGAGACCATGCCCTACTTCATGGTCACCAACCTGGCACGCACCCTGGGCGAACTCAAGGAGCGCAACATCTGGTGCATTGGTACCAGCGACGATGCGCCAAAAACGCTCTACCAGGTGGACCTGAAAGGCCCAGTGGCTCTGGTGCTCGGGGCCGAGGGTGCGGGCATGCGCCAGCTCACCCGCAAGACCTGTGACGAGCTGGTGGCCATCCCCATGCAAGGGGCAGTGGAAAGCCTCAACGTCTCGGTGGCCAGCGGAGTCTGCCTGTACGAAGCACTGCGCCAGCGCAGCTGAACCCTGCATGACCGATCGTGATGTCGTGCGCAACTGGCTGGCCCAGGCCCGGCGCATCGCCGTGCTCAGCGGCGCCGGCGTCAGCGCCGAATCGGGTGTGCCGACCTTCCGCGATGCGCAGACCGGCCTGTGGGCGCAGCACGACCCGCAGGCCCTGGCCAGCGAGGCCGGCTTTCGCGCCGACCCGGCCCTGGTCTGGACCTGGTACCGCATGCGTCGCCAGGCCATCGCCCAGGTGCGGCCCAACGCCGCGCACCACGCGCTGGCCGCCTTTCAGGAGCGCCACCCCGGGCGCCTGAGCCTGATCACACAAAACGTGGACGGCCTGCACCAGGCGGCTGGCAGCACCGGGGTGCTGGCCTTGCACGGCCACATCCAGCAGGACCGCTGGCTCGATCCCTGCCCACGGGCCCAACAACCCCCACAGTCTCAACAACCGCCTGTGGCCGCCCCCTGCGACGTGGCCACGGCCGAGCCTGGCGAGCCGCCGCAGTGCGCCCGCTGCGGCAATCGACTGCGCCCGGCCGTGGTGTGGTTCGGCGAGTGCCTGCCGCAGGCCACGCTGGACGCGGCCGAGCAGGCGGCCCAGGCCTGCGATCTGATGCTGGTGGTGGGCACCTCGGGCGAGGTCTACCCGGCAGCCGGCTTGGCCTTCACGGCACACGCCGCCGGCGCCCGCGTGGTGGTGCTCAACCCTGAGCCCAGCGCACTCGACGGCGTGGCCCACGCGGTACTGCGCGGCCCGGCCGGCGCACTGCTGCCGGCCTTGCTCGACGGCCTGTGAGGGGCAGCAGTGTCAGGCGGCGCTGCAGGACGCAGGCCACCCCAGCGGCCGCTGCGGACCCCGGCCACACGCACGGTGTCTGGCTCTGACGGGGCTGACCCACGCCGGGCCACGGGCTGGGGCGCTTCGGTGTCCGGCGAGAGGGTCAGCGCTCCGCCCAGGGGACCAAGCAGCATGCGGCCGCTCAGACCCAGCCCAGGGCCCCGAGCAGGGCGCCCGCGCCCAGCAGCCACAGCAGGTGGATGCGGGTGCGCCAGACCAGCAGGGCGCTGGCGGCGGTCAGCAGCCACAGCCGCCCGTCGCGCAGCGGCTGGTCGTGCACCGCGGTCATGAGCCAGGCCGTGGCCACCAGCAGGGCCACCACGATCGGGGCCATGCCCTGCTTGAAGGCGCGCACGGCGCGCTCGTCGCGGTGGCGATGGCCCCAGCGCGCGGCCAGGTAGGCGAGGGTGGTGCTGGGCAACAGGATGCCGACCATGGTCACGGCCACGCCCAGCAGGGCCAGGGTGGTGCCGCCGGCGTTCAGGCCCAGGTGCCAGCCGAGCAGGGCGATGAACAGCACGTTCGGCCCGGGCGCGGCCTGGGCCAGCGCCACCGAGGCGGTGAACTGGCTGTCGCTGAGCCAGTGTTGCTGATCCACCAGGTAGCGGTGCATGTCGGGGGCGGTGGTGATGGCGCCGCCCACCGCCAGCAACGACAGCGTCAGGAAATGCGAGAACAGCGACAACCAGTCGGCCAGGCCCAGTGTCAGGCTCATGGCGCGCCCCCGGCGCCGGGGGCGGGCGTGCTGCTGGCACGGCCGAGCTGGCGCCAGGCCCACAGGCCGGCCAGGCCACCCAGACCCAGCAGCACGCCGACCAGGGGCAGGCGCAGCCACCCGATTGCTATGAAAGTGAGAGCGGCAAATGCCCAGCAGGCAAGGGCTCCCATCACATTCTTCTTCAAGGCTGCGATGAGCTTGAGGCCTGTGGCGGCAATCAGCCCGGCCGCCACCGCGCCCATGCCACGCAGCGCGCCCTGCACCAGCGGCGTGTCAGACCAGCCCCCCAGCAGCAACGCCAGCAGCAGCACCAACACCAGCGGCAGCAGCAGCATGCCGGCCAGCGCGGCCAGGGCGCCGCCCAGGCCGAAATAGCGGTCGCCGATCATCAGCGACAGGTTGACCACGTTGGGGCCGGGCAGGATCTGGGCCACCGCCCAGTCTTCCACGAACTCCTCGCGCGTGAGCCAGCGTTTCTTGTCCACCAGCTCGCGCTGCACCACCGCCAGCACCCCGCCAAAGCCCTGCAGGGCCAGCGCGGTGAACGACCAGAACAGGTCGCCGCGCGACCGCGGGCGGGGGCGGGGCAGGGCGGCGGGCTCGGCCATGGGTGGGTACTGGCGCAGGTGCAGGGTGGCCGCGCCTGGCTCAGACCGACATGCCGCCCGAGACCTCGATCACCGCGCCATTGATGTAGCTCGCCTCGTCGCTGGCCAGGAAGGCGTAGACGTTGGCGATCTCCTCGGGCAGGCCCAGGCGCTTGAGCGGCACGCGCTCCTCCATTTCCTTGAGCACCTTGTCGGGCACGGTGCTCAGGATCGGGGTGGAGACAAAGCCCGGGGCCACGGCGTTGACCCGCACGCCCTTGGGGCCGAGCTCGCGGCTCC
>CAZKDU010000006.1:0-2825 GCA_964551485.1 uncultured Burkholderiaceae bacterium | reverse complement strand
GTAGTTGGTCTGGCCAAAGTTGCCGTAGATGCCGACCACCGAGCTGGCGTTGAGGATCACGCCGCTGCCCTGGGCGCTCATGCTGTCGGCCACGGCCTGGGCGCAGTGGAACACGCCACGCAGGTTGACGTCGATCACGCGGTCGAACTGCTCCTGACTCATCTTCACCAGGCGCGCGTCCTGGGTGATGCCGGCGTTGTTGACCAGCACGTCGATGCGACCGAACTGGTCGCGCACCTTGCCCACCACCGCGTCCACCATGGCGCGCTGGCTCACGTCCATCACATGGCCCACGGCCGTGGCGCCCAGCGCCTGGCACTGCTTGACGGCCTCGTCCACGCCGGCCTGGCGCACGTCGCACACCACCACGGTGGCGCCTTCGCTTGCGAATTTGCGGGCCGTGGCCAAGCCAATGCCCTGGGCCGCACCGGTGATGATGCAGACCTTGCCCTCGAGTCGTTTCATGTTGGAGATCAGGTTCTAGTACTGGGGTTGGTGCCGCTGCAAGCAGTCCAGCACCGCGTCGTCGAGCGCGAAGCCCGCGCCATATTGTGACGCCAGTTGCGCGCAGCGCCGGGCGAAGGCGTCCAGCCCCATGCCATGGGCGAACTGCAGCGCGCCGCCGGTCCAGGCCGGGAAGCCAATGCCGAAGATGGAGCCAATGTTGGCCTCGTGCACGCTGGTCAGCACACCCTCGTGCAGGCAGCGCGCGGTCTCAACCGCCTGTCGGTAGAGCAGGCGGTCCTTCAGCTCGTCCAGGTCCCAGGCCAGGCCCGGCCGCTCGAACAGGGGCTTGAGTTGCGGCCACAGGTGCTTCCTGCCGCCCGCCGGGTAGTCGTAGAAGCCACCGCCGCCGGCGCGCCCGGGGCGCTGGAACTCCTTGACCATGCGCTCGACCAGCCGCTCGCCCGGCGTGGCCTGGTAACCGGGCACGTCGGCCCGGGTCTGCTCGAGCACGTGCACGCTCAGCGAGAGCGCGGTCTCGTCGAGCACGGCCAGCGGGCCCACGGGCATGCCGCACAGCACGCCGGCGTTCTCGATCACCGCGGCCGGCACGCCTTCACCCAGCATGGCCGCGCCCTCCATCACGTAGGTGCCGAAGGTGCGGCTGGTGTAGAAGCCGCGCGAGTCGTTGACCACGATCGGCAGTTTGCCCAGGGCGCGCACATAGTCGTGGGCACGCGCCACGGTCTGGTCGCTGGTCTGCGGGCCGCGGATGATCTCTACCAGCCGCATCTTGTCGACCGGGCTGAAGAAATGGATGCCGATGAAGGCCTCGGGCTGGGCGCTGGCAGCCGCCAGCCCGCCGATCGGCAGGGTCGAGGTGTTGCTGGCGAAGAAGCCGTCTGCGGCAAGCTGCGGCTCGGCCTCGCGGGTCACATGGGCCTTGAGTTCGCGGTTCTCGAACACCGCCTCGATGATCAGCTCGCAACCGGCCAGGTCGGCCACCTGGTCGGTGGCGGTGATGCGGTCCAGCAGCGCCTGCCGGTCCTGCGCGCTCATCTTGCCCTGGTCGACCCGCGCCTGGGTGATCTGGGCGCTGTGGGCCTTGCCGGCCTCGGCTTTGGCCAGGCTCACGTCCTTGAGCACGGTGGTGATGCCGCGGCTGGCCTGGGCATGGGCAATGCCCGCACCCATCATGCCGGCGCCCAGCACACCGACCCGGCGTGGAACGAAGCGCGGCACGCCAGCGGGCCGGCCCTGGCCCGACTGCACGGCGTTCATGCCGAAGAAAAAGGTGTGGACCATCGCGCGGGCGTTGGCGCCGGTCATCAGCCGGGCCAGGTGGCGGCTTTCGATGCGCAGCGCCGTGTCCATGTCCACACTGGCGCCCTCGGCCATGCAGGCCAGGATGGCTTCAGGCGCCGGGTACAGGCCGTGGGTCTTCTTGGCCAGCATGGCCGGCGCCACCGTGAGCGCGCCCGCCACCTTGGGGTGGCTGGGTGTGCCGCCAGGGATGTTGTGGTCCTTGGCGTCCCAGGGGTGCTGGGCCGTGGGGTGGGCCGCGATGAAGGCCAGCGCGCGCTCGCGCAGGGCGTCGGCGTCGGCCACCAGCTCGTGCACCAGGCCCAGGGCCAGCGCCTCGCGCGCGCCGAACAGCCGGCCTTCCATGAGAAAGGGCTGGGCCGCCAGCAGGCCCAGGTGGCGCACCATCTTGGTCACCCCGCTGGCGCCGGGCAGCAGGCCCAGCGTGACCTCGGGCAGGCCGAACTGGGCCTGGGGGTCGTCGACGGCGATGCGGTGGTGGCCGACCAGGGCCACCTCCCAGCCACCGCCCAGGGCGCTGCCGTTGAGGCAGCTCACCACCGGCTTGCCCAGGGTCTCCAGCGCGCGGAAGTTGCGTTTGAGCTGCTCGACCTCGGCAAAGACCCGCGGCGCGTCGGCCTCGCGCAGGCGCATCACGGCCTGCAGGTCGGCGCCAGCAAAGAAGCTGCGCTTGGCCGAGGCCAGCACAATGCCGCGCAGCGCGTCGCGGTCCCGCAGCACCTGGGCGGTGACGGCCGTCAAGTCGTGCTGCCAGGCCTCGCACATGGTGTTGACCGGCGCGCCCGGCTGGTCGAAGGTGAGGGTGGCGATGCCGTCAAGCAAGGTGTAGCGGATGGTGGTCATGGCGTTGGGTTGCTATGGATTCGATAGCTGCCGAGGTCCACTGGGCAAGGGCTTCAGGCCGATTTGCCTTGTGCTCCAGGGCGGCGCAGGCGGGCGGGGGAACCGGGCGGTGCTCAGATCCGCTCGACGATGGTGGCGATGCCCATGCCGCCACCCACACACAGCGTGGCCAGGCCGTAGCGCAGCCGGCGCCGCTGCAGCTCGTCGACCAGGGT
>CAZKDU010000005.1:0-24423 GCA_964551485.1 uncultured Burkholderiaceae bacterium | reverse complement strand
CGTGTTCGACGACGCCGACCTGGACAGCGCCGTCGACGGCGCCATGGCCAGCAAGTACCGCAACGCCGGCCAGACCTGCGTCTGCGCCAACCGCCTCTATGTGCAGGACGGCGTGTACGACGCCTTTGTGGAAAAGTTCGCCGCCAAGGTGCGGGGCCTGAAGGTGGGCAACGGCTTCGAGGCCGGCGTGACCCAGGGCCCGCTGATTGAGGAGGCGGCCGTGGCCAAGGTGCAGCGCCATGTGGACGACGCGGTGGCGCGTGGCGGCCAGGTGGTCACCGGCGGGCGCCGGCTCGGCGGTCAGTTCTTCGAGCCCACGGTGATCGCCGGGGCCACGGAAAAGATGCTGTGCGCGCGCGAGGAAACCTTCGGCCCGCTGGCACCTGTCTTCCGTTTTCGCACCGAGCAGGAGGCCATAGCCGCGGCCAACGCCACCGAGTTCGGCCTGGCCAGCTACTTCTACAGCCGCGACGTGGGCCGCATCTTCCGCGTGGCCGAGGCGCTGGACTACGGCATGGTGGGCATCAACGCCGGCATCATCGCCACCGAGCACGTGCCGTTTGGCGGCGTCAAGCAGTCGGGCCTGGGCCGCGAGGGCTCGCGCCACGGCATGGACGAGTACCTGGAAATGAAGTACCTGTGCCTGGGGGACATCCAGCGCTGAGGCTCAGCCCGCCGCGCCCGGCCCGGGCAGGTCCATGGCGGGCAGGTCCAGCGCCATGTGCTGAGCGCGCCGGGCCAGCTCGATGTCGGACCTGACGCCGAGCTTGGTCTTGAGCTGGTAGTGGCAGTTGCGCACGGTCTTGGGGCTCAGGTGCAGGGCCGCGCCGATCTGCTCGGGCGTCTGCCCCTGCATCAGCAGGCGCAGCACCTCGAACTCGCGCGGGCTCAGGTCCGGTGCGCGCTGCTCGGCCTCCAGCATGGACAGGGCCACCTCGGAGGCGAT
The DNA here is from genome assembly GCA_964551485.1 of uncultured Burkholderiaceae bacterium. GTDB lineage: Bacteria > Pseudomonadota > Gammaproteobacteria > Burkholderiales > Burkholderiaceae_C > CAZKDU01. The sequence goes on along the minus strand of CAZKDU010000005.1, from coordinate 23,477 downwards.
GTCCGGGCTCAGCACGCGCTCGCCGCGGGCCACCCGATAGACCGCGTCCACGAGCTGCGCCGGTGGGCTGCTCTTGGTCACGTAGCCGAGGGCGCCGGCGCGCAGGGCCCGCACCGCGAACAGCGGCTCGCGGTGCATGCTGAACACCAGCACGTGCGCGCCGGGCTCGCGCTGCAGCAGCCGCGCCACCAAGTGCAGGCCGCTGGCGTCAGGCAGGCTCAGATCGACCACGGCGACATGGGGGGCGGTGTCGACAAAGCGCGCATAGCCCTCGTCGGCGCTGCCGGCCTCGCCGACGATCTGCAGGTCGGGTCGGCGCTCCAGCAGGCGCCGGTAGCCCTCGCGCACGATGGCATGGTCGTCCACCAGCAGCAGCCGGATCATGCGCGCCCCTCGGCCAGCGGCAGCACCACCTCGACCTGCAGGCCGTGCGGCGCGCGCAGCGCCAGGGTCAGCGTGCCACCCAGGGCCAGCACCCGCTCGCGCATGCCCAGCAGGCCCTGGCCCGCGGGGCGCGGCTCGGGCAGCCGCGTGGCTTGGCCATCGTCGCTCACACACAGCCTGACCTGTTCGCCCGGCACGGCCTCCAGGCTGACCTCGATGGCCGTGGCCTGGCCATGGCGGATGGCATTGGTCAGCGCCTCCTGCACCAGCCGATAGAGGTGGATGGCCAGCGCCTCGGGCAGTGCGTCCAGCGCCCCCAACACCCGCAGCCGGTACTGGCAGCGCCCAGCGTCGCGGCGCTGCCAGCCCTCGACCATCTGGCGCAGGCTGGCCTCCAGACCGAAGGCCTCGAGCGCCAGCGGCCGCAGGCGCTGCACCATGCCCTGCAGCGAGGCCATCAGGCCGGCCGTGCTGCGGGCGATCGACTCGGTGCAGGGCAGCAGCGCGGGCAACGACTCCTGCGCCACCTCGCCCGCGTAGGCGGCCTCGGCGCCGATCGAGGCAAGCGACTGGCCGAACTCGTCGTGCAGCTCGCGCGAGAGGTGGCGCCGCTCCTCCTCGCGCACACTGAGCAGGCGGTCGGCCAGCGCGCGCTGGTCGGCCAGGGTGTGCTGCAGCCGCTCGGCGAGCTGGTTGAAGGTGCGGCCGATGCGCTCGAACTCGAGCAGGCCCAGGGCCGGCATGCGCGCCGACAGGTCGCCTGCTTCCATACGGGCGATGGTGGCCAGCATGGCCGCACTCGGCCGCAGGGCGCGACGCACCGTTCCATGAACGACCGCCCCCAGGGCCAGCACCGCGCCGGCCATGGCCAGCACCAGGCGCCACTGCTGCCATAGCGCCGCGGCCTCGGCCGCCACATGCGGGCTGAGCAGCATCTCGCCGACCTTGATGCCCGGGTAGCGGTTCAGGCGGATGCGAAGCACCGGCAGGTCCCGCAGCGCCCAGCCCAGCACCACGGCCACGCCGGCCGGGGCGCCGTCACCAGGGCCGAAGCAACGCTGGCTCAGGGCCTGGGCATGGATGTCCTCGACCTGCAGGCAGAACGGCAGCAGCTGGCCGATGCCGGCAAAGGCCTCCAGGTCCACCGGCCGCAGCTGCGACTGGAACACCCCGGGGGTGAAGCGCAGCTCCTTGAGCGTGAGCTGGCCCAGCGTGGCGCCCAGACGCTGCATGTCACCGGCGATGCGCTGGCGCGCCTGGGCCAGGCTGTAAGCCGAGGCCAGCAGGCCGAGCAGCAGCGCCGCGGCCGCGATGCCCCAGCCCAGGCGGCGCTTGAGGTCGAACACGCGCATCGGGTGCAGGGTCAGGGCATTGGCCGGCATGGGCCCGCATTGTGCGGCCAAACGGCAGGGGCCGGCGGGCGCCCGAGGTGGCCACCACGGCATGGGCGCCTGCCGTGCCGCGTCACGGCCCGGCCACCTGGGTGCGCAGGTACTCCGCGGCCTCGGGCACGCCCTCGCGGGCCGCGCGCCGCAGCCACTGCAGGGCCGCCGCGTCGTCGCGCGCCGTGCCCTGGCCCCGGTGCAGGGCCACGCCGTAGTGGTAGCGCGCCAGCGCGGCATAGCCCGAGTGCTCGTCGCTCTCAGCACCGCGCCGCACCAGGGCGGTGGCCTTGGCCAGGTCCTGGGGCACACCGACCCCGGTTTCGTAGATCTGCGCGAGCCAGATCATGGAGTAAATGTCGTTCCAGCGCGCGATGCAGTCCTCGAAGATGCGGATGGCGGCGGCGTGGTCCCCGGTCTTGTCGGCCACGTAGCCGTACAGGCACTTGAAGCGGCTGTGGCTGTGGATCTGGGCGCCGTAGCTGAGGTCGTTGCCGGACTGGTCACGCGAGTCCGCGGCCGCGGGCCGCCACTCGGGGTCCACGTACACCGTGCCGTCGGGCTTGAGCCAGGCGCTGTGCCGGCCCTGGGTCAGGAAGGCCTGGGCGTCGGCATTGCCCTGCCGCGCCAGGGTCTCGAACAGGGCGCGGGCGCGCGGGCGGTCGGCTGCCACCCCCACGCCGAAGTACAGCGCCGTGGCGTAGTGCAGCCGGCCCATGGCGGCATAGCCCGGGGTCTGGCTATCGCCGGCGCGGCGCAGGTACTCGGCCACACGTTCGGCGCGACGCGGGACGCCGTAGCCGTTCTCGAAGAAATGCGCGAGCCGGATCAGGCCGCCACCGTGCTGTTCGGCCGCGCAGGCGGCCAGGATCTTCAGCGAGGTGTCGAAATCGCCGCACTTCTCCAGCTCGAACAGCGCCGACGAGAAATGGCCGGTGCCGTACAGGCAGGTGGGGGCCTGCTGAGGTTCGGCAGCCTCGGCCAGGTCCTCGGGCGTGGGATGGGGACCACGGCACAGCAGGTTGTCTGGCGGCACCTGGCGGGCCTGCTCGGCGAGCCGCTGGACCCAGGCCCCGGCCACGCCTGCATCGGCTGGTCTGGCCTGCCATTGCAGGCGCGTGCCACCCGAGGCTTCGTCCCAGCCGACACTGAGCTGCACCGGCCCACCCTCCGGCCACTGCAGTTCGGCTTCGAACCGTGCACTGTCTTGTTGCAGCACCCGCAAGCGGTCGGCCTGGGTGCGCTGCTGCAGGGCCTGCCAGGCGCGGGCTGGCGACACCGGCACCACCAGCGCCGGCGCTGTCTCGGGCAGCGGCCAGGTGGCCGCCGGGCTGGTCAACGGGCCAAGGGCCAGGCACAGCGCCCAGCCGGCGCGCGCCAGGTGTGATGTCCACAGGAGTTTGAATGGCATGGCGAGCCCCTCACCAGACCTTGCGCACCGACGCGCCCTGGCGCAGCCCGATGTCGGCAAACTGGGCCCGGCCCTCCTGGCGACCGAACACGCTGTTGGCAATGACCCAGACGCGCGTGATGCGCCGGGGCATGGCGCCGCCCACGGCCTTGCGGTAGTCGCCCCAGAGGTCCACCGACTCCTGCAGCCACTTGCGCAGGTCGCCACTGCCCGAGCGCGCCACGATGTGGGTCTCGCGGTGCTTCCAGCCCTCCAGCGGGCAGCGGAAGCTCAGGCCCACCGGCAGCTCCTTGCTCCAGAGGTAGGTGATGTCCTGGCCATTGTCGAACTCCACCGCGATGCTCAGGTAGTCGTGTGTGGCCGCGGTGTTCTCGGCCGCGAGGGCCGGCAAGGCATCGAGTTTCCAGGCCCACTGCAGCCGGGTCTCGGGCGTGAAGGCCAGCGACACGTTCTTCTGCAGGATGGCCACGTCCTTGTGGGTGTGGACGCCCAGGCGCGGGCCCTGCGGGCCGCCGTCGTTGCTGGCGGCCACGGTCGAGAAGATGTCGGCCGGGCCCAGCTCCCACAGAAACTGCCAGCCCTCGGGGGCCTGGGTCGGGGCCGCGAGCCGGCGGGTCTCTGCCGCCAGCCAGGCCGGTGCATTGGCCTGGGCAGCCAGTTGGCCCAGCACCGCCGCCACGTCGGTGCCGGCTTTCCAGCGGATCACGGCCACGTGGGTGCCGCCACCGGCGTCTGGGTTCACCACCGCGGGCTCGCCCTGGTAGCGACCCTGGCGGTCAAGCCAGCGCGTGGGCAGGTTCTTGAGCTGCAGGGTGCCGGCCTGCACTGCGGTGAAGGTGTCGGTGTGGCGGGCGGCGCGGGAGATTTCGCCCTTCTCGCCGATGCGTCGCCACACCTGAATCGGCGGCTCCAGGAACATCTGGTGCTGGCGCGACAGCCAGGTGCGGCCGTCCAGCACCAGCGTGAGCTGCTCACCTGGCTTCACGGCCAGGCCGGTGTCGAGCCAGGGGCCGAGGTCGGCGCTGAGGTGCAGCAGCTTGAGCCCGGTCACAGCCTGGCCCGCCAGCGGCGCCAAGGCCGCCTTGACCTGGCGCTCGAAGCCGTCGAAGTCGGCGGGCGCGGGCTCCGCCGCCGAAGCCGTCAAGGCCGCCTGGGCCATCCATGCACAGGCCGCGATGCGGCACAACCATCGTTTCATGTTCGCTCCTCTTGCAGTGGTGTTGGGATCAGCGCCCGGGCCAGGGGCCGTGGGCGTGGGAAAAATCGTAGGTCGCCCGCCGCACCCACCGGACCCGCAACCCGGTGTCGGGCAAATTGCCCGGGCCCTCTCGGGCCAGGGGCCCGGCATGCCGTTAAAATCGAAGGCATCGCGGGTGTAGTTCAATGGCAGAACGGCAGCTTCCCAAGCTTCATACGAGGGTTCGATTCCCTTCACCCGCTCCAGATTGAGCCGCCTCGGGCCGCCGGATGTCATCGGCGCGTCACCCGGGGGCGCTACGATGCGGCGCTCTGCCGCTCCACTACCTCTCCCATGAATCGCCCTCTCCTGCCATCCCTGGCCCTCGGTCTGCTGGCTGCGCTGAACGGCCTGAGTCATGCCCGGGCTGAGGTCAGTGAGCCCTGGCAGGTCCACGGACAGGCCACCTACGTCTGGCAGACCAAGCCGGCTTTTGCCGCACGCTACAGCGGGATCAACAGCCTGTCCCCATTGCAGGAAAAAAGCTACTCCTTCACGTCCACGCTGTACCTGGGCTGGCGCCTGGGCCGCGAGACCGAGCTGTACTTCAACCCCGAGCTGGTGCAGGGCGTGCCGATGTCCAACCTGACCGGCCTGGGTGGACTGAACAACGGCGAGCTGCAAAAGACCGCCGGTGCCCACCCGGTGTTGTACCGAGCTCGCCTGTTCCTGCGCCACACCTGGGGCCTGGGAGGTGAACGCGAGGCCGTGGCCGCAGACCAGAACCAGCTGGCGGGCTGGCGCGAGGCGCGGCGCCTGGTGTTGACGGCCGGCAACCTGGCCGTCTCCGACCTGTTCGACGCCAACGGGCTGGCCCACGACGCACGCACCCAGTTCATGAACTGGTCGCTGCTGACCCACGGCGCCTATGATTTTGCCGCCGATGCGCGCGGCTATTCCTGGGGCGCGGCCCTCGAGTACTTCAGCGAGGACTGGGTGCTGCGCGCCGGGCGCTTCATCCAGCCCAAGGCATCGAACGGGCTGCCGCTGGACTATCGCATCCTGCGCCATCATGGCGACCAGGTGGAGTTCGAGGCCCCCTACACGCTGGCCGGCCAGCCCGGCCGACTGCGCCTGCTGGCCTTCCGCAACGTGGCGGTGATGGGTGGCTTTCAGGATGCGCTGACACTGGCCGCCAGCACCGGAGGCACGCCCGATGTGGCGCCGGTGAGGCGGCGGCGCAGCAAGACCGGGGCCGGGATCAACCTGGAACAGGCCATGACGCCCACGTTGAACGCCTTTGCCCGCCTGGCGCGCAACGACGGGGCCTCAGAAACCTATGCCTTCGCGGAAATCGACCGCTCCCTGTCGCTGGGGCTGGCCCTGCAAGGTACGGCATGGGGCCGTGCCCAGGACACCTTGGGACTGGCCTGGGCGCGCAACGGCCTGTCACGCGCCCACCAGGATTTTCTGGCGGCGGGAGGCAGCGGCTTCTTTGTGGGGGATGGCCGGCTCAGCTACCGGCCCGAATCGATTGTCGAGGCCTACTACCGACTCGGCCTGGACACGCCACCGTTGCGCCGCAGTGCACTGTCGATCGGCTTTCAGCACATCCGCAACCCGGCCTACAACGCCGACCGTGGCCCGGTCAAGGTGGCGTCGGTGCGGCTGCACACCGAGTTCTGAAGGTTGAAGGCATGCGGCACCCACCCGTGAGCACGCTCGGCTAAAAGCGTCCGGCGCGCAGGATGCGCGGCTGAAACTGGGCACCGGACTGTGTGTCCTGCTGCAGGCTGCGCTGTTCGTGCCCGGCCAGGTCGCGCAGCTCGGGCAACACCCCGTGAACCAGCAACCCCAGCAGCCCAAGCGCCAACAGGCCAGACCAGACCCGCGCCCACACCGGCGGTGACCAGGCGGGCAGTGGTGCAGCGGCGTGGCGTCGCACACAGGCCCAGCCCCAGGCACAGCCCAGGTAGAACACGATCCACAACTGGCTCGCCGGCATCACGATCAGGCCAGACACCAACCCATCGGCCAGCAGCGCCACCGCCACCAGACCCCAGGTGGCCAGCGTGACCGGCTCGCGCGCGTCACCCGCCAGTGCCCGGGCACGCATGCGCCAAAGGCCGCACAACCCGCTGACCATGGCCAGCAACAGCCCCATCAATGCCGGTACGCCCCATTCAGCACCCAGTTGTAGCAGCCAGTTGTGTGGGTGGGCCCCCGTCAACCCGTCCGGGCCCTGGCGGGCCAAGTGCAAGGGCCCGACACCCCACCAGGGATGGGCCCACAAGGTCTGCCAGGCATGGGCCCAGAGCGGCCCACGCCCATTGACCGGCTGGGCCATCGAGCGCTCCACCGCCCCGGACAGCAGACCCATGGCCGGCTGCCCCTGCCACTGCGGCAGGGCCACGTACAGCAGGGCGTAGGCCAGCAAGCCCAGCACAGCCGTTGCGACCATGCCCAGGCACCATGCACGCACCGGACGGCCCAGCCACACGGCCACCACAGCCAGCCCCATGCCAAGCCCCAGCACACTGCCACGCGCGCCAGCGGTCCACAACAGCATCCACCAGAAGCTCAGCACACCCCACCAGATCCAGCGGCGGGCACGGTCCTGCACACGGGCCGCCAACAGCCCCAGCAGGGGCAGCGATACAGTCTGGGTGTGGCTGAAGAAACGGTGGTTGTCGAAGCCAAACATCAGCAGGCGCGGGTCGGCCACTCCCCCCACCCTGGCCAGCGCCAATGCCATCAGCACAGCTGCCGCCGCGTACAGCGCGCAGCCCAACCCGACAAGCAGCAACAGGCGGTCCAGCAGCCGGTCCCCACGGTCCTGCAGGGCCTGGGCCAGATGCCAGGACGCCAGCAGCAACAGCAACAGATTGGCCCATTCGAGCCAGGCATGACGCGGCGACTCGGCCAGTGCACTGGACACTCCGCCCAGCAGAAAGAACATGCCCACGCCCAGAGCTGCCAGTCGACTGCCGGGCCACACCCAGGACCTCAAGTGCATCACCCCGAGGCCCAGCAGGCCCACAACCAGGAACTGCAGCAGGCGCTGTCGGTCATGGAAGCCAGCCTCGGGCAACGGGCTGAGCAGCAGCCAGGGACACAGGACCAGGGCACTGCTCAGCAGCCAGCCAGCCCAGGCAGGCGATACCCCCGCCGGCCATGCCGGCGCACCGGCACGGGTCATGGGCTCAGTAGACCAGCCGGGCATCACCCTTGCAGGTCATGCTGCCCCCCACCTCGGTCTTGGCGAGGTCGATGCCCAGTGTGGTCAGCAGCAGGTTGACCAATGGGTCCAGCATGGGCGACAGCAGGGCCGCCACCACGGTCTGCACCTGGGCGATGGCCGACGAAACCAACTGGGTGGCGGTGCCGATCAGGTTGCCTAAACCGTTGGTGGCCGCGGCGTTGTAGTAATAGGTCTGCAACTGCAGTCCACTCAGGGTGGAAGAGAGGCTGTTCACCACGTTCGTGGTGCTCAGGCTCTGGTACTGCGGTGGTGGCGCATTGAGGTCTGGCGGGTTGCTGTAAGTCAGCGTGGCGCTGCTGGAGCCCACGCTGGTGTCTGCCTTCAGGCCGGTGCGGCTGTATTTGCTCCAGGCGGTGTTGGAACAGAACAGTAACAAGGTGCAGGTGCGGGTGCTGGTTTCCACGTCCATCAAGGGCAAGGGGGTCACGGTCGGCACCACGGAGGAACTGAAAATGGCCGCTTCCTGCGCCGCCGACATCTGCCCCACACGCAGGTTGGCCACGGCCGTGGTGGCGGCTGCGGTCAGGGACTTGCTGGCGGGCGTGCTGCAGTTGTAGTCGGTCACCTTGCCATCGCCGTGAGCCACGTCGAGGTTGATATCCAGCTTGATCGGGTTGTCCGGCACCAGCACCACCCGGGTCTGGGTCTGGCTGCAACTGAGCACACAGGTCAGGGTGTTCACCAAATTCAGCGACAGCACGTTGTTGAGCAAACTCGTCACAGGTGACAACAGGGTCAGCACGTCGTTGAGCAGGTTGGTGATGCCGGACAGGCCTGGCAGGCTCACGGAGATCAGAGACCGGATCTGCGCGGTGCGCACATAGATGCGGTTGGCGCCGTTCGGATCGACCTTGGCCAACTCGGGATTGCCAATGGCCGACAGCTGCGGCGGCTCGATCACCTTGACCTTGACGCTGACGTTGCCAATGCCCGGCACGGTCACAAGCGGCACGTCGGCCACGATCGCCCCCTTGCTGTTGGCCAGTTGCACAAACCCCTGCGCCAGCTCGAACACATTCAGTCCCAGATCCAGTCCTGCGGCCGGGGTGCCGGTCTGTAACTGGATCAAGTCGGCAAGCTTCAGCAGCGGCGCGCCCGGCGGGATCGCGGCCTTCAGGCCAATCAGGCCATTGACCGCGTCGGCGACCACGGTGCCCGTGCCCGCACCGGCCTGCAGCGCGTCAATGGCGGCCTGGATCAAGCTGCCGGCAGCCACGTCAGTGCCCAGCAACTGCTGGTACTGGCCTGCTGCCACACCGATGTTCAGGGCCAAACGGTCCAGGTACTTCAGGAGGTTGATATCGGTATTGACCAGGCCGCTCCAACCCACGGCCGTGAGGTTCAGCGACCCGCCCAGTAGCCCGCCGAACACGGCATTCAACAAGGCCGACTTGCTGCTGTCCACACTGACCAGGGTGCTGCGCACCGTCAATGCTGCCAGAGGTGTGGCCCCTACGGCCACGGCCTCTACCCCCACGGCCCGGCTGCCCTTGTACATAGGCAGCAGGGTGGGCCCCGTCCCGGACACCAGCACGCGCAGGGCATTGGCGGCCGAGCCGCCCGAGGTGAAATGCGAAGCCACGGCGTTGTTGCTCGCGTCCCAGCGGCCGCAGGTAGGGCTCACGACGGGTGTGAAACCGACCGACTGCAGGTTCTGATTGGCCACGGCCGTGGCCGTGGCCACGGCCGCACTGCAACCGCCGGTGGCCAGGGATTTGGCGCCGGCCAGGGCAGCCAGATCCGCCGACTTCTGCAGGTCGCGTTTGATGTAAAACAGGTAACCCAGTTCGGTGGCGGTCAGGGTGATCACGATCGCTAGCAAGGCAATGGCGGCCTGCACCACCACCGAGCCGCGCTGCAAACGCAAAGGCAACAGAGAAAGAGGTCGTCGGCGCATGGTGGACTCATTTGGCTGCATGGGCACTGGCCGTCAGCGTGTTGGGCAAGGCCCAGGTGATCAGGGAGGACGTCGGCAGGACGCTGTTGCGGCTGTACTGGTACTGCACGGTCACCTTCATGCAACTGACCGTACCCGAACAGGTGCTGTCAGCCGTGGTAACCACCACGTTCTGCGAGTTGCTTACCCAAGTCTTGCGCTGGGCCTGGTTGGTGCTGGTAACCGGGGCGATCAGGGAGGCCGCCAGCGAGTTGTAGACCACGTCGCTGACCCGGCTGTCGTTGGTCACCACAGATGCGCTGCCGAGCACCGAAATCGCGCGGGCCCCATCCTCGGCCGCCCGCGCCACCACCTGCTGCGTGTAGAACACCGCTCCAAAGGTGGCGATACCGTACAGCAAGGAGATGAACAGCAGGAACACCAAGGCAAATTCAATCGCCGCCGCGCCCCTCTGGCGACCCCAGATGCGAGTGGTTTCTGCAGGTCTCATAGGGTCAGCGTCTTGTCGTCGACCAGCACCGCAGCCGTGGCGCGCAGGGTGGCGGGCAGCACCAGGCCCAGCCCCGGCAGGGCAGGCAGCAAGGGATGGGCAGCGTAGTTGTAGCTTGCCACCACCACGATCTGGCAGGCACTGGCCAGCGTGCTGCCACAGGCCACTGCGGGAGCCATCGGGGTGCTGGTGGGCTCACAGGCGCTGCCCTGGAAGCAGATGTCCGCCACCACATCGGGTACGGCAGGCATCCAGCTGGTGCGAGACTTGGTCACGGTCACCGCCTGCTGCAGCCGCGCGCCCTGAGAGGTTTGGTAGCGCAGCGCGGCGCGCACACCTTCCTCGGCAGCGTATTGCAGGTTCATGCGCACGAAGAACACAAAGGCAAAGGCCAGCACCGCGTAAAGCACCAGAAAGAACACCGGCAGCACCAGCGCGAACTCCAGCGCGTACACACCACGCTGCGCCTTGCCGATGCGAGGTCGCTGTCCCGGGCTGGCTGCACCCATGTGCCTCATGTCATGTGCCCTGGCGTCACTTCGCCGTTGCCGTGCTGGCGGTGGAACGCAGCAGCGTGGACATGTTCTCGGGAATCCTGTACTTGTGGCTGTCTAGGTAGCGTTGGTAAGCCAGGGCCGATGCCGCCCCGAGCATGGGCAGCTCCGGCCCTGCCTGCTGGCCGCTGCGCTGCAGCGCCAGCAGCGAACGCGCGCTGTCGCCGATGCGCTCGACTGTCGACGGGATGGGGGTTGCATCATCGGCCCAGGTACTGGCAGCCGCCAGGCCCATCAGGCCGACACAGATCAAGGTGCGAAACGAGGACATGGGGATCTCCATCAGGTTCATTCGAGGCGGGCCTGAGACGCACCCGCAGAAGGGGGCACAGCCCCACGAGGGGGTGACGACGGCAGTTTGCCCAGGCTCAGGGCCAGCGACAGCACGGGGGCGGCGGCCGCCTGCGTGTCTGCATCCGTGGCACGGGACACCAGGGCCGTAGCCCGACTTGGCCAGCCGCTGCGGGCCAGTTCGGCGATCTGGGTGCGGGCTGCGGCGGGCAGCTTGCGGCTGTCCATGACCTGGCTTGCCTGCTCCGTCTGCCCGTCGAGGGTCAGCCACAGTGCCACGTTGCTCCAGACGCGCAGATTGCCCGGAGCCAGTTCGGCCGCCTTCATCAGCGGCAGTTTGGCTGCAGCGTGTTGGCCCTGCTGCATCAGCACAAAACCCAGGTCATTGAGGATGTCCACATCGGTGGGGGCTGCGACAGAGGCCTGCAGCAACCGGGCTTGGGCCTCCGGCAAATCACCGGCACGCCCAGCCATCAGCCCCAGGCCATGTGCGGCACGGGCCTGGAGCGGGCTGCCGAGCAAATGCACATACAGGGCACGAGCGGCCTGCGGCTGGTTGGTGTGGCGCAGGGCTTCAGCCTTCAACAGATTGGATTCGGGGTCTGCGCCCCAACGCTGCTGCATGGCCTCGATGTGGGCCAGCGAAGCGAAGTACAGGCCCTTTTGCTGCATCTGAGTGACCAGCTGGCGGTATGTGGCCTGGTTGTCAGCATCCACCGGGGGGGGCGTCGCCTCCTGGCGCGCCAGATCGCTCTGGGCCTGTGCGCGTTGCCGGGCCACGGCATCAGCCGTGGCAGTGCCCAGGCCCGCGCAGCCACTCAGCAGCAGCCCGCTGCCGCCGAGCAGCGCGATGATCATGCCCCGAAAACCGGTCGATGTCATGGGTCTCATGGTGGTCCTCAATGGTTGCTGAAGGCCCGGATCACGCTCAGAAAGCCCGGGCCGCCCGCGACGATCATCAAGGCCGGCAGCATGAACACCACCATCACCGCACTCATCTTGACCGTCAGCTTGCCGATTTTTTCCCTGACACGGTTGCGCCGTTGTTCCAATAAGCGGTCACCAAACCGCTTCATCGGCTCTTGCACCGCGCCTCCGAACCGATCCACCTGCAACAGCAGATCGACCAGGGTCTTGAGGTCTTCGTTGTCGAACAGCTTGACCAGGCGCTGCAGGCTCTGCTCGCGGCTGCTGCCCACGGCAAACTGCTGGTTGGCGATCTCAAGTTCGGAGGCGAGCACCGGTGCGGTGCGACGGAAGTCCTGAATCACCATCTGCAGGCTCTGGTCCACACTCAGGCCCACGCCCATCATGAGCTGCATCAGCTCCAGCAGCCAGGGCAGCTCCACCTCGATGCGGCGCTGGCGGCGCCGGGCCAGGGAGCGAAGCACCCACTTCGGCAGCAGGAAACCGATGCTCAATGCCGTGAACAAGGCCGTCCACAGGTGCATCACCGGCCCACCCCAGAACACCAACACCAGAAGACACAGCAGCAGCGGCAGCAGACAGCGGATCGCCAGGAACAGGTACCGGCTGCGCAGGTCGCGCAGGTTGCACAGCGCCAGGAGGCGCACGTCCTCGTCCTCGATGGACATCTGGCCAAAGCGCGAACCCGCCATGCGGGCACCGAACTGGGCCACGGAGTCGACCAGGCGGCGCGCATGGGGCGTCACCCCACGGGGCTGCGGTTCGACCGGCTGACGGCCTTCCTGCGCATGCAGCATGGCATCGAGCTGGCGCCGCGCCCGCGACGCGCGCCAATGCGCAAGCACCTGCCCAGCCACTAGGACGGTCAGTGCCAGCAGCACCAGTCCGGCGCAGAGCATCCACAACAGGCTGTTCTGTGGGTTCGCCATGCTCAGTCCTCCAGCGACTTGGCCATCTTGTAGAGAAAGAAGGCCCCACTGAGCTGCAGTCCCAGGGCCCCCATGAGCAGCGAATGCCCCAGGGGATCGGCCCACATGCCACCGATGTACTTGGGGTTCATGGCAATGATGTAGAGGGCAATGCCCAGCGGCAGCAGACCCAGCACCCAGGCTGACAGCCGCGTCTCGGCGGATTGGGCCAACAGGTCCTGCTGGGCTTGCTCACGGTCGCGGATGAACACGGCAACCCGGGCAATGATCAGGTCGGCACGACCACCGAAGCGCATGCCCATGCGCAGGATCGAAGCCAGCAGCATCAATTCGGTGGAGTCGTACAACTCGCCCATGGTATGCAAGGCCTGGTCCGGCTCCATCCCGCCGGCCTGCAGGCGGGCAGCCTGCGCAATCGCCTGTCCCAGCGGGGTGCTCGGGTCGGCGGTGGCGCTCTGGAATGCCGATTGCACACTGTGCCCGACCGTCATCAACCGCACCACCGCATCGAGATAGGGGGGCATGGCATGCGATAAAGCCAGGCGCTGACGTCCGATGCGCCAGCGCAGCCACACCCAGACCAGCACGGCGCCGAACACGCCCTGGGCCAAGGCCAGCCACACCCCCTGAAGCATCAGCCCGGCCAGGGCTAGACCCAGCGGCACTAGGCCGAGCGACCAGCGCAGAGCACGGTTCGTTGAGAGACCGGCGCGCAGCAGCAGGTGCTGCACCCAGGTGTTGTCGCCCTCGGCCAGCAGCGCCTCGATTGGGCGCCGACGCCTGGCACGCACCATCGGTTCGGGGGCCACCTGCTGGTCCAGGGCCAGCAACTGGTCCAGGCCGGCACCCGACGCCTGGCGCTGGTCCATCCAGTGCGCACGCTGCCACAGCCAAAGCCCGGCCCCGGCGAGCCCCAGCATCAACGCCAAGGCGACCAGCAGCTGACTAGACATGGATGTGCCCCTTGCTGGCCGTGGGCAGGTGCCGCAGCGCTGCGAGCTTGGGGCTGTGCGGTGGCACGCCCAGTCCCACCCAGCGGTCGTTCTCCTTGCCATCGGGGCCAAGCACGGACTCGTGCCGGAACAGCTCCTGCATGGTCACGATGTTGTCGCCGAAGCCGGTGATCTCCGTGACCGACAGGATGCGTCGTTTCCCGTTGGCCAGGCGGCCGATCTGCACGATGAAATCCACCGCGCTCGACACCATGCGGCGCAGGCTGCCCTCGCTGCCCTGGAAACCGGCAAACCCGGCCAGCATCTCCATGCGGTACAGGCATTCGCGCGGGCTGTTGGCATGGATGGTGCCCATGGAGCCATCGTGGCCCGTGCCCATGGCCTGCAGGAGTTCCAGCACCTCACCGCCCCGGACCTCGCCCAGGATGACGCGGTCGGGCCGCATGCGCAGGCTGTTGCGCATCAAGTCGCGCGGCGTCACTTCACCCATGCCCTCGAACCCACCGGGCCGGGACTCCAGGCGCACCACGTGGTCATGGTAGAGCTTGAGTTCGGCCGTGTCCTCGATGGTGATGATGCGTTCGGTCTCGCCGATGAAACTGGCCAGTGCGTTGAGCAGCGAGGTTTTGCCGGAGCTGGTGCCACCACTGATCAGAATGTTGCAGCGGTTGCGCACGGCCGCCGCCAGCAGGTCATGAATGGCCTGGTTCATGGTGCCCAGTTCCACCAGTTCCTTGGGGGTCATGGGGTCCTTGCGGAACTTCCGGATGGACACCACCGGTCCTTCGAGCGCCAGGGGTTCGATGATGGCGTTGAGGCGGCCGCCGTCGTGCAGGCGCGCATCGACCATCGGGGCAGACTCGTCGAGCCGGCGCCCAAGGGGGGCCAGGATGCGGCGCACGATGCGCAGCAGGTGTGCGTTGTCGGTGAAGCGCACGCTGCTGCGCTCCAGCACCCCGCCACGCGAGACGAACACCTCCTTGGGGCCGTTGCACAGGATGTCCTCGATCGACGGGTCCTGCAGCAGGTCTTCCAGCGGCCCCAGGCCCATCAGGTCTTTGAACAGGGCATCGGCAATGACCCGGGTCTCCAAGTCGTTGATGGGCACGCGCCGGCTGCGGATGAAGGCGTCGATCTCGGTCAGCACGAACTGCTGCACCTGCTGACGTGGCCGTCTGGTCAGTTCCTGCCCCTCTTCCTCGATGCGGGTCAGCAGGTGCGCTTGGGCACTCTGCTTGATGTCGAGGAACTGCTGCGACTCGGCGAATCGGCTGGTGTCTGGGGAAAACTCTGGGTACCCGTTGCGCATGCTGTGACCTCGGGACAATCAATGGGAACGCTGGATCAGGCTTCGCAGACCCTTGATCAGGCCCCGCTCGAACCGCGACGATGGCGCCGATGCCACGGCCGGCAGCCACTCGAAACGACCCAGCACGGCCTGCAAGGCCTGCACATAGGGGTGTGTTGGCACCGCTTCGGCCAGTGCACGCCCCTGGTTCTGCGCCTGCAGCAGGGGCACATGGCAATGGGGCAGTTCACCCACCGCCTGCACCTCCAGGCGCTTGGCCATATCGGCAGCCGTCAGGGCCAGCACCTCGTCGTATTTCGACAGCAGCAGTTTGAGCTTGCTGACAATGACTCCGCGCTCGCCAAGTGACTGAAGCAGTGCACGGGCCGACACGACGGCCCCAGCCGACGGGTCACAGACCAGCAACACCTCATCGGCCTGACGGGCCACGGCTGCCACGAAATCATGGTCGCTGCACCCCCCCAGATCGGCCACCTGCAGCGGAAAGAAACCGCGCATCAGGTTCTGCAGGTCCAGCACATCGCTGTAGGCGATCTCCCGGATTCGTTCGGGTTGGCCCGGCATGGGTAGCAGGGTCAGGCCGCTGGCGTGGCGTGCAAACGCGGACGCGATGAAGGTGTCGTCGATCCGGCTCTGGCTGTGGATGGCCTGCAGCAGGTCGAACTCCTTCTTCTGGCCCAGGTAGAGCAAGCTGTCGGCCACAGGAATGCCATAGTCCAGCAACAGCACCCGGCCTTCCGGTGCCTGAGCACGTTGGGCCAGCAGGGCCAGGTTCAGCGCGGCACAGCTGGTGCCCACGCCGGCCCGCGCCCCGAGCAACACCACCAGCCGGCCGCGGGCCGCCGGTGCCTGGGCGGTGGGGAGTGTGGCCCGGCCGCTGGCCAGCGCGTGGGCGATGATGCCCGCCGCCTCTGCCCTGGCGTTGGCCAGGTCCACGAAGTCGCGCACGCCGGCGCGCAGGGCCGACAGCACCGAGTCGGCCAGCGCGGCGTTACCCACAGCCACCAGTGCCAGCTGGGGCTGGCTGCCTCCCAGCTGCCGGGCCAGTTCGGCGGACAGGGTTGCCTGGGTCGGCGAAAAATCCAGAAACACCAGCCGGTAGCCGTGCCCGGCCACGGCCTGTGCACACTCCTCCGGGCTGCCGCTGAGCACGCTCAGCTGACCCAGTCCGGTCACAGCGCCACGCAGCACCTCGGCAGTTTCGGTCTGTGCGCACGCCAGCGCAAACGCGGGCAGGGACAGGTCCCTGGCGGCATCTTCAGTCAGATCACGGTACATAGGCACCACGGTCCTTCACTTCGAGAACCCGGGCAGGGCGTCGGCATCACCCCCCAGCAGGTACGGGGTCCAGACCGCAGGGTTGGCCACATCGGTGCCGGCCCCCGGCAGAGGCGTGAGCCTGGCTTCACGCGCCAGCGGTTTCACCAGATGAGGCGTGACGATGATGACCAGCTCCTTCTCTTCGCTGCGGTAGCTCAGGTTCTTGAAGAACGCGCCGATGATGGGCAGGTCGCCCAGCAGGGGCACCTTGTCCACGTTGGAGATCGTGTTCTTGCTGATCAGTCCGCCGATCACGAAGCTTTCGCCGTCACCCAGTTCGACCGTGGTGTCGGCACGGCGCGTGCGCAGGGCCGGCACCGCGCTGCCGTTGATGGTCACGGCATTGGTGTAGTCGAGGTCGCTGGCCTGCGGTGCCACCTTCAGCGCGATGCGGTTGGGGCCCAGCACGGTAGGGGTCACTGCCAGACCGATGCCGAACTGCTTGTACTCGATGCCCACACTGCCCAATCCTTGGGGCACCGGCACCGGGATTTCGCCGCCCGCCAGGAAACTGGCGCTGTGACCCGACTGTGCCACCAGGGTGGGTTCGGCCAGCACACGGGCCAAGCCGTTACTTTGCAGCAGGCGGATACTCAGGTTGGTGCTGCTGCTGATCTGTCCGACCAGGTTGAAGGCCCCCTGCAGCGGTGAAGTCACGGGACCGAGCAGGGAGTCGAAGAAGTACTTGCCGTTGACGAACGAGAACGAGGTGCCGACCTGCTTCAGGGCACTCTTGCCCAGCTCCACCACCTTCACGTCCACCTGCACGGTGCCGCCGGTGGCCACGGTGCTCTGGTCGATCAGCACCTTGCCGCCATTGACAGTTTGGTTCTGTCGGATCATCTCGCTGGCCTGGGCATGGGCCACCATGTTGGGGGCGGTACCGGCCAGCACCGACCCCGTGGCGCGCAGGCCGGTGCCCTTGAGGTCGTCGGCATCCACCACCAGCTCGATGCTGTGGGCCTGGGAGCGGCCCCGCTGCCAGACCAGCAGGTTGGTACTGCCTGAACGCTTGCCAAACAGCAGCAGCGACCCAAAGCCTGGTTTGTCCCCCTTGGGCTTGAGCATCAGGGCATCGGCGACACTCGGATCAGCAATCGCAATGCGCTCGATCGGTGCGCTCAGCACCATCTCCTGCTGCTGAGCGCTCTGCAAATCCACCTTGGCCGGCATGGTCAACATGGAGACACCGGCCGCGGGGACAGGCGCCGGGGCCGAAGAGCGTTTGCCCTTGGGCAGCTTGAGCGGCGCCAGGTTCGGCACGGTGGCCGCCGGGGCATCGACTGCCGGCTCACCTGGCGCCTCCTTGGCCTGTGCCTGCACTGCGCCCGGCAGCGCCAGGCACAGGGCCAGCACCGAGGTCAGCGGCAGACTGCGCCGCACCACTTGGCCGGTGGCGTCTTCTGGGTTGAAACGGGCACTCATTGACGCACTCCTCCGCGGATGATTTCGACCCCATCGATCACCGGGGCGGGGCGGCCCACATGCACCACGCCCGGGCGCGAGACCGGGCTGTCCCTGCGGCTGGACAGGCCAGACAGACTGGTGCCGGCAAACGCCTGGTTGACGGGTTCGCCCATTAGGGCCTGGCTCAGCACCTTGCCGCTGACGGCATCGGTGCTGCCCGGCTTGAAGCTGCGCGCATGCAGCACGGGCGGCAGCGCCGGGAACAGGGAGGCCGACGGCACCGCCTCGTCCTTGGGATTGCGCAGGGCCAGCGTCAGGCGACCAGCGTTTTGCGCCAGGTTCAGGGTGTTGATATCGTCGATGGGCACCGCCAGCACGGCGGTGCGGGCCGGCCCGCGGGTCGCGCTGTCGGTCTTGGCCGCGTCCTCGTTGACAGAACTTGCGCCAGCGGCCAGCACGCGCAGCCGGGACAACAACAGGCGTGACTGGCTGGGGGTGATCTCATTGCTGTCCTGCTTGAAGACCACGAACACGTCGACGAAGTCCCCTGGCTTGACGCGGTAGCCCACGCCGATGGCCTCGTCGATGTTGATGGCGACGGCGCGCTCGCCCTCGCCCACCTGGCTGGCCAGTCCACCCGACAGGTGGGTTTGCAGCAAAGGCACTCCCACATCGATGTCGGTCACAGGGATCTGGCCCACCACCTCGGCGGCGTTTTCAAAGCTGCGCCCGGGCTTGAGCGGCAGTTTCTCGACCCGTACCGCATCGGCCGCAATGGGTTTACCGGCCTGCAGCGGCTGGCTGGCCACGACCACGGCGTACTGGTTGGCAGGCACTGCAGCGGCGGGGGCCACCGGGGTCGGTTCGGGACGGGGCTGGCGCGCCAGCATCAGGGCGTAGGCCCCGATCAGCAAGGCGGCCAGCAACAACAGGCCGGCCAGCAGTTTTGTCATTTTGTTCATGGCAATGGGTCTGTGTTCAGTGAAGGGATGGAAATCCAGCAAACAGTCATTGCAGGCCGAAGGCACTCAGCCTGGTGGTCCAGCCGGGTTGCAGGGCGATCCAGGCCACGCCGGCCGCCAGGTGCAGGCCGTACGGCAGGCGCCCGAAGGCCCCCGCCGCGGGCACCCGCACCCGGTGCGGCATCAAGCGCTGGGCCGTGAGCCACAACCAGGCGTGCAACCCGGCCAGCAGCGAGGCCACCAGCCAGACGACCACCAGGCCGGACGGACCGACCAGCGCCCCGATCACGGCGAACAGCTTGACGTCGCCCGCGCCCAGGATGCCCAGGGCATGGAGCGGCAGCATCAGCAGCAGCCCGGCCAACACGCCCGCCAGACAGGACAAGGGGCCGACGCCAAACAGCGTTTGCCCCTGAAACCACAGCCCCAGCAGGGCCGACGTGAGCCCCGCCGCCAGCAGGGCATTCGGAATGCGTCGCCGCCGCCAGTCGGACCAGGCCACGGCGACGCACCAGATCAGCACCACGGGGATCAGCAGCGGGGCTGACATCACCACCTCCGGGCGCCCGACGTCTTGGTCTGTGCGTCGGTGGCTCAGGAGGCCGACAGCACGCCAAGCTTGGTGGCGATGCTGGTGAAGAACGTGCCCAGGGCGGTGCCCAGACCCGTCAGGGAAGTGATCAGCGCCACTGCCACCAAGCCAGCGATCAGGCCGTATTCGATGGCCGATGCACCGTCTTCGTCGCGCAGGAATTTGGTCAGGGCTTGTTTCATGGGGCTCTCCAGAGAAGTGGTTGTGAGAACCTCATGGTAGGAAGCCCTCGCTCTGCCGAACCCATGAAAAGGGCGTCGTTTTCCACGCAATCCCTTCATCGAAATGAAATGCAGTCCATTTCGCGTTCAAACGCAGATTTCAACGCCCGGATTCACCCCCAAAGCGGGAAAAAGCCGGGGAACAGCATGCCATTCCTGGCGACCGCTGACAACAAAGGTTGATTTAACGCAAAAGGCCCCGAAGGGCCTTGTGCTTGATTGAAAACAACCCTTGGAAGTCCCAACGGCTGTGCCGGACAGGCTCAGACCAGCGACACTCCGGTCTTGGCCTGCAGTACCTCGCGCGTGACACCCGGGGCCAGCTCCACCAGCTTCAGGCCCTGAGGCGTGACGTCCATCACGGCCAGGTCGGTGATGATGCGGTCCACCACCCCCACGCCGGTCAGCGGCAGCGTGCATTGCGGCAGGATCTTCAGGTCCTCGGTGCCGTCCTTCTTCTTGGCCACGTGCTCCATGAGCACGATCACGCGCTTGACACCCGCCACCAGGTCCATGGCACCCCCCATGCCCTTGACCATCTTGCCCGGGATCATCCAGTTGGCCAGGTCACCCTGCTCGCTGACCTGCATGGCCCCCAGGATGGACAGGTTGATCTTGCCGCCACGGATCATGGCAAACGACTGGTCGCTGCCGAAGATGGACGAACCCTTGATGGTGGTCACGGTCTGCTTGCCGGCGTTGATCAGGTCGGCGTCGACCTCATCCTCGGTCGGGAACGGGCCAATGCCCAGCATGCCGTTTTCGCTCTGCAGCCAGACGTCGATGTCGGCGCGCACGTGGTTGGCCACCAGCGTGGGCAGGCCGATGCCCAGGTTCACATAAAAGCCGTCCTGCAGCTCGGCAGCGGCCTTGGCCGCCATTTGGTCGTGTGTCCAGCTCATGTTCAGACCCCTGCCTTTTCGGTGATGGTGCGTTTCTCGATGCGCTTTTCCGGGTTCGGGTTGTGCACGATGCGGTGCACATAGATGCCCGGCAGGTGAATGTCGTCGGGCGCGATCTCGCCGACCTCGACGATCTTCTCCACCTCGACGATGCACACCTTGCCGGCCATGGCGGCGGCCGGGTTGAAGTTGCGCGCCGTCAGGCGAAAACGCAGGTTGCCCGACTTGTCGGCCACGTCGGCCTTGACCAGAGCCACCTCGGGCACCAGCGAGTGCTCCATCACGTAGGTTTCGCCGTCGAACTCGCGCAGCTCCTTGCCGTCGGCCACCACCGTGCCCACACCGGTCTTGGTGAAGAAGGCGGGAATGCCGGCGCCGCCAGCGCGCAGCTTCTCGGCCAGCGTGCCCTGGGGCGTGAACTCCAGCTCCAGCTCGCCAGCCAGGTACTGGCGCTCGAACTCCTTGTTCTCGCCCACGTAGCTGGAAATCATTTTCCTGATCTGGCGCGTCTCCAGCAGCTTGCCCAGGCCGAAGCCGTCCACACCCGCGTTGTTGGAAATCACGGTGAGGTCCTTCACGCCACTGTCCTTGAGGGCGTCGATCAGGGCCTCGGGAATGCCGCACAGGCCAAAGCCGCCCACGGCCATGAGCTGGCCGTCGCGCACCACGCCCTGCAGGGCCGCGGCCGCCGAAGGATAGAGTTTGTTCACAAAAGTCTCCAGTGCAGAGGGAAAACCGAGACGATACTACGTAATGACATACGTAGTATTTCGTAAAGACTGACCCGCAGGAACCGTGCCATGCCCCCCATGCCCCGCCCGCTGCACGCCGACGTGGACTACCGCCTGGCGTTCGACCTGGCCCCGATCGGCCTGGTGCTCTCGCGCAACCGCACCATCGTGGACTGCAACCAGCAGCTCTGCGAGATGTTTGGCGCCACACGCGACCGGCTGGTGGGCCAGTCGTTCCAGGTGCTCTACCCGAGCGCTGACGAATACGAGCGCACCGGCGCACGCATCGAACCGATCCTGAACACCCGCGGCCGCTACGCCGACGACCGCGTGATGAAGCGCGTGGACGGCCGCTTCAAGGGCGAGACCTTCTGGTGCCATGTGACCGGCCGCGCCCTCAACCGCGACGCCCCGCACGAGGCCGGCATCTGGAGCTTCGAAGACCTGAGCTCGCGCCGCCCGGTGCGCGCCGAACTCACCCCGCGCGAGCGCGAGGTGGCCGCTTTTCTGATGGACGGCCTGACCTCCAAGGCCATCGGCCGGGTACTGGCCATCAGCCACCGCACGGTCGAGATCTACCGCGCCCGGCTGATGCGCAAGTACCAGGCCAGCACCACCGCCGACCTGGTGCACAAGCTCATGGCCGGGCAGTGAACCGGCCGCGCACCACTCTAAATGCTATCAATTAAATAGCAAACTCTGCAGAATTGGCAAGGGCTGGAAGCCAATTCATTTCATGTTCCGTCGTCACGCCGCGGCCGGCGGCTGCAGCGTCGCCACCACCTCGCCGGCGCTGCGGAAGGCTTCCACCGCCGCCGGGAACCCGCAGTACACGGTGGCATGCAGCAGCACCTCCTGGATCTCCTGCAGCGTGGCGCCGTTGTTGAGGGCACCTCGCACATGGCCCTTGAGCTCGTTCTGCCGGCCCAGGGCGGTCAGCATGGCCACGGTGACCAAGCTTCGGGTCTTCAGGTCCAGGCCCGGGCGCTGCCACACCGTGCCCCAGGCGTTGCGCGTCACCGCCTCCTGCAGCGGCTCGGCAAACGCCGTCATCTCGCCAAAGGCCTTGGCCACGAAGGCCTCGCCCATCACCTCGGTGCGTTTGGCCAGCCCGGCCTCGAATTGCGCGTCCTTGTTCATTGCCATCGGGTTGTGCTCCACAAAAACCGGCAGCATAACCAGCCCCGGGCCACGTGCCCACCAGGTGGATGCACCCGGCCGGGCCGGCAACTGGCCTGCCCGCGTGGTGCGCCCACGAAACAGCCCGGCCAAAGCCGGGCTGGGTCACTGCACCGGCCGATGCAGGGCGGGCGCGAGGTCACACCACAGCGCCGGGGACCCGCGGACCGTGTCAGGCCAGGTCGAAGCGGTCGAGGTGCATCACCTTGGTCCAAGCCGCCACGAAATCGCGCACGAACTTGGCCGCGTTGTCGTTCTGCGCGTAGGCCTCGGAGATGGCCCGCAGTTGCGAGTTGGAGCCGAACACCAGATCGACGCGGCTGCCGGTCCACTTGACGGCGCCCGTCTTGCGGCAACGGCCTTCGTAGGCGTTGTCACCGCTGGGCTTCCACTCGGTGGACATGTCGACCAGGTTCACGAAGAAGTCGTTGGTGAGCTGCCCCACGCGCTGCGTGAACACGCCGGCTTTGTTGCCGCCGGTGTTCGCGCCCAGCACGCGCAGACCACCGACCAGCACCGTCATTTCTGGGGCGCTCAGGGTCAGCAGCTGGGCCTTGTCGAGCAGCATCTCTTCGGGCGAAACACTGAAAGCCTTCTGGCGGTAATTGCGGAAGCCGTCGGCTTGCGGCTCCAGCACGGCGAAGGACTCGGCATCGGTCTGCGCCTGGCTGGCATCGGCCCGGCCGGGGGCGAACGGCACTTCAACCGAGTGCCCGGCGGCCTTGGCGGCGGCTTCCACGCCAGCATTGCCGGCCAGCACGATCAGGTCGGCCAGGGACACCTTCTTGCCATTGGCTTGAGCGCTGTTGAAGGTGGCTTGAATGCCGTCCAGCACCGCCAGCACCTTGGCCAGCTGTGCCGGCTGATTGACGGCCCAGTCTTTTTGCGGGGCCAGCCGGAGACGGGCGCCATTGGCGCCGCCGCGCATGTCCGAGCCGCGGAAGGTCGAGGCCGAAGCCCAGGCGGTCGAGACCAGCTCGCCCACAGACAGGCCCGAGGCCAGGACCCGGCTCTTGAGTGCCTGGGCGTCTGCCGCGTCGATCAGCGGGTGGTCCACGGCCGGGATCGGGTCCTGCCAGATCAGGTTTTCCGCAGGCACTTCAGGGCCGAGGTAGCGGGCTTTGGGGCCCATGTCTCGGTGCGTCAGCTTGAACCAGGCGCGGGCGTAGGCGTCGGCAAACTCGTCCGGGTGGGCCG
>CAZKDU010000004.1:28733-29077 GCA_964551485.1 uncultured Burkholderiaceae bacterium | reverse complement strand
CCGAGCAGGCCTTCTACATGGTCGGTACCATCGACGAGGCGTTCGAAAAAGCCAAGAAGATCTGATAGGTGTCGCACATGAACACCATTCACGTCGATGTGGTCAGCGCCGAGGAGTTGATCTTCTCGGGTGAGGCCCGTTTCGTGGCCCTGCCTGGCGAGGCCGGCGAGCTCGGCATCTACCCGCGCCACACCCCGCTGATCACCCGCATCCGCCCGGGTTCGGTGCGGGTCGAGAAAGCCGATGGCAGCGAAGAGTTCGTGTTCGTGGCCGGTGGTGTGCTCGAAGTGCAGCCCAACTGCGTGACCGTGTTGTCTGACACCGCGATCCGTGGCAAGGACCTG